>NZ_JBSQBA010000007.1:0-44385 GCF_053851655.1 Mycoplasma sp. 327 | reverse complement strand
AATTATGCAAAATGTATAATTAAACAAATTCAAAATATCGGTGGCTCATTTTTCATGCTAATTAATGAATTTACAAATATTGTTAAAAAAAATAATAAAAAGTTTATAATTATAAAGCAATATATAGTGTTGCCACCATAGCCAAATGGCCAAGGCATAGGTCTGCAACACCTTGATTACCGGTTCGAATCCGGTTGGTGGCTCCATTTAATGCGCCCGTAGCTCAATTGGATAGAGTGTTTGGTTACGGCCCAAGAGGTTGCGGGTTCGACTCCTGCCGGGCGCGCCATTTCAATAAAATGACCAAAAAAACGCGAATGCGTTTTTTTATTTATTTCATTAGATAAAATTAAATTGTGAATAAAATACAATTAATTCACAACTACTTAATTTTAGGAGTACTTAAAAATGAAAGATCAAATGAAAGATAAATTTAAAAATGTTATAGTTAAGACACCAGCTTCTTCAATGACAATGGGAATAACATCGGCTCCTGAATTAGGGAAGCCAATTTATAGTCTAGCTCTAATTCAACACGAAAAATATATTGATGCTTTAAAAAGCTGCGGCGTAAATGTTACCATTTGTCCAAAAAATGAAGATTTTCCTGACTCATGTTTTGTTGAAGATACAGCTGTAATTGTTACAGGAGAAATTGCAATATTATCTAATCCTGGTGCAGCATCACGTAATGGCGAAAAACATGAAATGCTGACATATCTAGAAAAATTCTTTGACAAAGACCACATTTTTAAAATCGAAGCCCCTGGAACGCTTGACGGTGGTGATGTTATGATGGTTAAGGATACTTATTACGTTGGTATGTCTGATAGAACAAACCGCGAAGGCATTCGACAATTTCATAATATTTTAGCTAGTGTAGGAAAAAAATGCATTCCAGTTCCTATGACAGAAATGCTACATCTAAAGACTGGCGTTAATTATCTAGAACATAATAATCTGTTAATTTCTGGGGAATTTATACACTACCCAACATTTAAAGAATTTAATCAAATTATTGTTGATAAAAGCGAAGCATATGCTGCTAATTGCATTTGAGTTAATGAGACAGTGATTGTACCAGAAGGATATCCACATACTCTAAAAGCAATTCAGGATTTAGGAATTTACAGGGTTATTACTTGTGATACATCTGAATATAAAAAATTAGATGGCGGACTAAGCTGCTTATCGTTAAGATTTTAAAACACTAAACTGGGTTCAAACCCAGTTTCTTAATGTTTTAAATATAAAATAAAGCAATAAAAATTATTGCTACATATATATCAAAACATAATTTATATGTTTAATAGGTACTTCTTTATATTAAATAAAGTGATCAAAATGTATTAAAATAAAAAATAAAAGCATGCTTGTGGGTTGCATGCTAATATATTTTTTTTATGAAATATAATTTAATTATAAAGCATATATTTTTTTTATTAATAACTTTGATTAAAAACAATTTAAAAACTCAAAAAAGAGCTTTTTATAGTCATTTACACCAATATTTTCAGGTCTAGACATTGGATGAATATTCAATCTCTTTAATATTAATAAAACAGTGCTTTTATTATATTTTAATATCAAATTATTAACTAATGTTTTCCTCTTGAATTGAAAACATAATTTTAAAAAATCTAAAAAGGGCGATAATTCAAAATCTATATTATCAGCAAAATCAATTCTTACAACCATCGAATCAACCTTTGGGCTGGGATTAAAATCAGAAGGTTTTGCAACAATAACCTTTGAAACATTAGCAATACTTTGAAGCGCAACACTTAATTTAGAATAGGTTTTTGAATTAGGCTTTGCAATTAATCTATCCCCCACTTCTTTTTGCACCATTATAACAGCATGTTTAACATATTTATAATTATCAATTAATTTAAATATAATGGGAGATGTAATATTATAAGGAATATTACCGACAACGACTTTTTTAAATTTTGAAACCAAATCAGCATCTAAAAAATCTTTATTTAAAAACTTAATATTTTTTGGTACTTCCTTGTTAATTCATATATCATATAAATCTTTATCTAATTCATATGCTTCAAGACTTTTTACCTTAGCAATCAACAAGTTTGTAATCGCCCCAAAACCGGGCCCAATTTCAATAACGTTTTCATTTTCCACGTCAGCTGATTCAACGATTTTTTGTTGAATTTTTTTATTAATTAAAAAGTTTTGCCCAAAACTTTTTTTAGCCCTTATTTGCATTTTCTATATACCAAAAACCTTTCTAATGTTTAGTCTTACCTGCTTTACAAGTAACTCCTCATCTATGCCCTTAAGATTGGCAATAAATTGGTATGTATATTTGACATATGGACTAATATTTGGTTTACCGCGCATCGGTGTTGGCGCTAAATATGGTGTATCTGTTTCACACAAAATTCTATCAATAGGAATATTAATAACAGCTTCTTGTAAAGCTCTTGCATTTTTAAATGTTACTACGCCAGAAATTGAATAATATATATTTTTATAAGGCAATGTTTTCTTAACAAAATCAAGATCCCCACTAAAGGAATGAAAAATAATATTTATATCATTAAATTCAGAATTCTTAATTATTTCAAAAGCATCGTCTAAGGCTTCACGAACATGAAGCATTGCAGAAATGCCGTGTTTTCTAGCTACATTTAATTGTGAAATAAAACTTTCCTTCTGAATTTCTTTACTTGGAGAATTATCATAATGATAATCAAGTCCAATTTCACCAATAGCAATAACATCATCATTGATGATAGACTCAATAAAATTGCCATCGCTACTTCCAACTGCTTCAGTAGGATGAATCCCGATAATCGGGTGTAAAAATTCTTTATCTTTTTTGCATAAATTAATAACTTCAACTGAATCATTTTTCGAAGTGCCTACAATAAAAAGCTTTTCCATATCTTGCTTCTTTCAATCTAAAATAACACTATATGGTTCATCATAATATTCCTTAAAAGGATGGGTATGGACGTCTACGTATTTCATTTTATTTTATAACTCCTCCAATAATTGTTTAAAAATTAAAAATATTTTCTCTTTTCATACACTTTTTTTAGTAATATAAAAATTTTCATTTTTATGCAAGAAGTCTGACACTACCTTTATAACAGCAATTCTTATTCCTAATAAATTAGCGCAATGTATTAAAGCACAAGCCTCCATATCTAAGATCCCAATATTTTCAAAATTATCCTTAATTTTTTCAATATCATTTTTAGAAAAAAACTTATCAGCAGACAATAAATCAGTGTTTTTTAGACCTAAAATGCTATTAACTTCCTTAGATAAAATGGAATTTGTCATAAACTTGTATTGATTATTAGGTAATTGTCCTAGCTTGTAATTCGGTAATTTAGTCAGATCAACATCAAAATAATATGAATTTTCAATGATAAAGGCATCGCCAACATTAACATCTAAAATGCAACCCGCCGGCCCAATATTAACAATCTTTTCAACCTGATAATCTTTTTCTTTTAACTTAGCAATGCTTTGTGTTAAGCCAAATGAGGAATTAACCTTACCAACACCGCAATACAATAATGCAAATTCTTTTTTTGAATAATTTGATAAGCACAAATGTAAGCTTGTATTCTCATTTTCAAATAAATTATCTTCTAAAAAGAAAATATTATTTAGAATATCTATCTCACCTTTTTCAGCTACAACAAATAGGCTAATTTTTTTCATTTTATTTCCTTATAATATAATAATTTATAATAAAAAATTCTTGGGAATTCCAAGAACTTATTATACATATGAATTAAGCTACTAAACCGTATTTTTTTAAAGTTCTAGCATTTTTTGCTGTTACTCTAACAGTTTTCTTTGTGCCATTTTCAGTTAAAACAGTTACTTTTTGCAAGTTAAGGTCAAATGTTCTTTTTGAGGTATTCAAAGCATGTGATCTCTTGTTTCCACTCAATGGTTTTTGACCTGTTAATTGATCTCTTCCTGGCATTATTATCTCCTTAATTTTGTAAAACAGTATCTTTAATATTTTATATTAAATTAATTTTTTTTTTAATTTTTGTCCATATTCACATTTAGAAAATAAATTAAATAAACTAAATTACCTGTTTTTGCCATTTTTAGAGACACTTATTTTGCAATATTACTTTAATAGCACTTTAAAGTTAATAATTATTTTTTTAAGTAATATGAAAATTTTATTTTATTATAATTTTACACAGTTAATTATGGAGGTATATTATATGCTAGAAGCAAAAAATAAACTTAGCAAAAACAATACTATTAACTTAATTTTTGGCATTTTTGTGGGATTAACATCACTAGGTTTTTTGATCCTTAATATTCTTTCATACAAAGAAAAGGACAATTTTGACAATGAAATACCAACTTTATATTTAGTTTTTAAACGTTTTTCATCATTATTTTATTTTACCTATTTATCAAACTTTTTATTAGCTGCAACCCTGATTTCAGTAGCGCTAAAACCAGAAAATGAAAAAGCAAAACAAATGTTTTTTATCTCTGTTGTATTAATTACAGTTACTTTTTTAATTTATTGAACCTTAATCTCATATCGAAGGGAAACATGGGAAAACTGAGTTAATGCAATCAAATCCCTAACAACTCATGCAATTAATCCTACCCTTGGTTTTATTGGTTTATTTCTAATTAAAAAACAAATAAAAATAACTTTTAAAACAATTTTAACAGCAATACTAATTTTGTTTGGATACTTCATGTTTGCATTTATTTTGTACTTTGCAACATTTAATAAAATTAAGGAAAATCATGGTGTTATTATTTATACATTTCTAGATTTTAAAAATCCTTTCTTTTATAAAGGAAATAATAAAGGAATAATTATTGTTTTAGATATATTAATTTTCGCTTTAGGATTTGTTATTCCAATTGCCCTATGTGCTTTTTGAAAGGCAGTATATAGAATTAAATACATAAGCCGCAAAAATAAAAATCTTCAACAATCAAAATGCATAAATATTTCTGAAAATAAGTAGAAATTATTTAATTAAATTTTTAAAAACCAACTTCCGTTGGTTTTTAATTTTGGATACTTGTTAGGATGTTATTCATTAATCGCTTCTCTTATTAAATAGATTTGATCATCAATTCAAACTGTGTCGCCTACTCTAATAGTAGCATTCCGGCCTTTAGGGATTCTATCGTTTATTTTCACCTTGTGAAATGACAAAAATATTTTAGCCATTCCGCCGGTGCGACAAAGGTTTATTTTTTTGAGAAATTGACCTAATTTAATTTCACTTCCGTAAATTTCAATTTTCATTAAAAACCTCTTTGCGGTGTAATTAAATGATAAAGTTTAGGATTTGATTGTGATGTTATAACAATTCGCATCTTATCAGCAGTGAATGATAACTTTATCTCATCATCAAAACTTTGAATAGCATCTTTTAAAAATTTTGAATTCAACGCCAATTTAAGCTCGCTATCATTATAGCTAAATTTTTGTGTTTTAATCTCGGCATTAGCTATCTCATCACGTGTGGATGATATTGTTAAAATATTGTCATTAATATGTAATCTAATTTTATTATAATTTTCTGAAATAATAACCGATGCCTTGTTTAATAAACTATTTAGCTCCTTTTTAGTAATGATCAATTCATAAGCGAATGATTTCGGAATAATTCTAGATACGTCAATATAAACTTGGTCAACGACTTTTGATTCGATCACTGTTCCGTCTAACTCAAATAATATTTTTTGATCTGAAATATTCAAAATAACATCACCACTATAATCAAAATTCAAAACATCTTTTAAATTCTTAGCAAGTATTGATATATTAAAATTAACATCATCAGCAATCTCAGCAATTTCTTCGGCATAACGGTATTTGTCGGTTGCAACTAATTTAAACTGGTTATTTTGAGCAGATATATTGATACAACATAAAATAATATTTGTTTCAAGTGTCGAAGCTGAAACAGAAACATTTTTTACCATATTTTTAAGTTTTTGTCAACTAATTTTAACTTGGTCACCATAAACAGAAAAATCAATAACTGGATATTCAAAAAGATTATATAAATTGATTGAAAAACGTTCGTTTTCAGTGATTAATTCAAGAGTATTTTCCTTTGATTTCAAAATAATATCGTTATCTAATTTTTTGACTATGTTTCTAAATAATGAAAGATCAACAAGAATTTTGCCAGGAAGAATAATTTCAGCATCAAGCGATACATTTATGTCGTGTTTAATGCTGATTGATCCGTTTGATCCAATTAATGTAATTTTATTTCCTTCAGCACTAAGTAATATGCCTTTTAATTCTGGCATAAAAGGGTTGGCATCTATTGCTTTTGCCACCCTTTCGATAGCAGCATCTAATAAAAGTTTATTAATCTTTAATTCCATGAAATCTTACTCCTTAAATTGTTATATTACTTTTTTTAATGTATTTTGAATTTTTTCAATAGCAGTTTTTATAGCAGAATTACTTTGTAAATTAGCATCAACTCAGTTCAAAGAAGCAATAACAGTAGAGTGTGCTTGATCCCCGACAATCTTACCTATTTCCTTCAAAGTAAAATCAAAATTATGTTTCAATAAATAAATAACTATTTTTCGAGGCATCACAACTTCTTTAACTCTTGTTGGGCTAGATATTTTCTTTTTATCAATGCCATAGTATTTGCTTACTGTTTCAATAATTTTTTCAGGGGTTATTGTTTCAGCGGCTTTTGTGACATTTTTAAATATATTTTGAATTGTCCTTAAATCATATGTAAAGAAATCATCACCATCAGCAAATAATTTTATGCGACTTATTGCTCCTTCAAGTGCTCTAATTGATGAAGAAAAGTTTCTTGCTATATATCTAAATGATTCCTCTTCTCATAAATCAGGGTTTACATCATTCTCTTTAAGTTTAAATTTTAAAATGCTAATAACATCCTCAACACTTAAATCATTAATTTCAGTTATTAGCCCACCCTCAAATCTTGTCAGGAATCTTTGCTCAAAGCCGCCAAGTTGGTTCGGTTGCTTATCAGCACAGAAAATAATTTGATTTTTTTGTGTCTTCATTGTGTTAATAATATTAAATAAAACATTTAAGGTGCTTTCTTTATTACCGTATTGTTGGACATCATCAAACATCAAACAATCATAAGAAGTCAGTTCGTCAACAATTTTATTAATTTGCTCTTGATTTCTTGATTTAAGTTGTTCCACTAACTTTCGGGTTAGATTGTCCGGATTGATGTATAAACATGTTTTATTTTTCTTCTTAAATTCATTGCCAATAGCATGTAATAAATGTGTCTTGCCTAACCCACTACTCGAATAAATAAATAAGGGATTAAAACTATCGTTATATTCATTACAAATTTGTTTAACCGCCTTAAAAGTTATCTTGTTAAAGTTGCCAATAAAATAATTGCTAAACGTTAAATCATTTTTAACATTAGTTATCTTTTCAGAATTAATGAACTTATGAGCTTCCTCATTATCAATGATCTTTTTTATTTCATTTATAGATGAAATCAAAACAACTACTAATTTTTTTTCTAGTGTATTAATTACTACTCGTTGAATAGTTTGAAGATATGTTTGTTTAACATAATCAATAATATATGTCGGTGCTAAAATATAAGCATTATTTTCATCGGTACTAATTAGTTGAAGACGAGAAAAAAAAGTTTCATAAACCATTTCATCGCTAGAGTTATTTTTAAGTTCATTTTGAAGTATTTTATTCTCTACATTTAGATTCAATTGAGCTTCTTGGTATTTCATATAAATATAAATTATATTTTAAATTGATGCAAAACTATTTTTTTAATTAAACATAATATATTTACATACATTTTATTAACAATTCTATTATTATTTTTCTTTCTTAAATTAAGTTGAAAAAAATAATAAAATAAATTATCAACAAATAAAGATACTTAAATGAGTATTTTGTTAAAAACTTTTATTAGAAGTTAGCTAAAAGGCATAAAATAACACTAATGTAAATTATTAATTAATAATTAATAAAATGCAAGGGGGATTTTTGCTTTTTTGGTAAAATAATATAAGTATTTTTACATAATAAATATTTTTGAAAAGGAGAGAAAAATGAAAAGAACATACCAACCTAAAAAACGTAAACATATTAAGGTGCATGGTTTTATGGCTAGAATGCAAACAAAAAATGGCCGTAAAGTTCTTGCAGCAAGACGTGCAAAGGGAAGACATAAATTAACTGTATCAGATGAAAAATAATTTGATGCTTTTTGTTTTAACTTTAAATTAATAATTTTGCATTATGAATAAAAAAAATACTGTTAAAAAAAATTGAGAATTTCAAAAAATTCTTAATGGACATAATCAAGTCATTTCACGAAATTTAATTGTTTATTTTACTAAGTCGCAATTTTTCAGATGCGGAATTTCAATTCCAAAGCAGTTTGCTAATGCTGTTGAAAGAAATCACTACCGCAATCAGATCAGATCGATTCTAAGAAAAATGGACATAAGTCAAATTAATTACGACACCGTTATAATAGCAAGAAAAAATTTTCTCCATCTCAATTGAGAGGAAAAAAACAAAGCTATTCACAAAATCTATGAAAGGATAACCGATGGCAAAAAGAAGTAGTTCTAAGCACTATGATTCTTTTCGGATTAACCAATCTCCTATTGATAAGCAACCAAAGGCTGTCTGAAAAAAAGTTTGAAAATGAATTAGGGTTGTTCTAATATTCATCATTATTTCTATCGGCCTAGTAGGTTGCGTGCAATCAATTGCAACAAAATCGGGAACTAAAGTTGGTTCAGGACAAGAAATATATACAAAGAACGACTATGTTTCACCAAACATCGCAACACTAAGATGGAATAAAGATCGCAATGAATTCTATGTTCCAAACATCAATACAGAAACCGGTATAGTGGCAAATACTTATCTTGGCCTAGAAGATCACAAACAGATTAATCAGTTAAGAAAACAAGATGCTCAAACCGGTGGACAATATGGTATATATGGTGGTACATCATTTGCATTACAATTACAAAAGCCAAAAAATGACAATGCCGCTTTATCAAACAAGCCAGATGATTGACAAAATATCTCTAACATCGAAATAAAAAACGAAGATGGGCATAGAGGTGTTATCTATGGTAATGGTTTAAACAACATTTATCTTAATTTTGGTAATAGTAAAGGTGAAGGAAAAACAAAAGCATATACCCCTGTAAGTAAATTAACCGATATTTACCTACCTAACTCAATTGTTTTTGAAACATATGAGAAAAAAGTTAAGGTTCCCGGTTCAAATGAAACAAGAACAGAATTTGTCACTGACTATTCACACGTTAAAGATTTAAACCTCTCAAGAGTTGAATTAACTGGTGTAAATGGTTCAAATGTTTATAACGTTTTTCTAGCGGATATATACACAACATTATTAGCAGAAACATTTAAGATTTGAGTAGACCAAGATAATAATAGATCTGATTTCGCCAAGGCAATCTCTAAAAAATCAGGAAAAAGCATTTCTCAATTAAGAGCGTTAGATAAATATAGTTTAATTAGCGAATGGAACGATTTCATTCTTAGTTATAAAAATTCAATAGGTCCCGCAAAGGGAATTAGCGAAGAAGAAGGTAAAGAATTAAATAAAATCTTTCTTTCGGTTTCATCTGTTATGAAAAACTATGCTTCATTAACCTCTCTAAATGAATCATTATTTAAGGTAAATGATAAAAAAATCGGTAGGGAAATCAGCGTATTTAACTTTTCCTCAATCAATGATGCAGGAAATTATGCTCCTGATGCCTGAAAATTTAAATTAATGGCCTCAGATGCATTTGTACCCAACAAGCCAATAACTACCTATAAAGAACACTGGGAACAAGGTCCTTTTTATGGCTTCTTTGTATATCCAGTTGCTCAGTTTATGAACTCCATAATTAGACCGTTAGGAACTACTGGATGAAGCGTGGTACTGGCGTTGGTTATCACAGTTATTTTTGTTAGAATTATCACTTTCTTCCTTACAACTAAAACAATATTTAGCGCAAGTAAGATGGAAGAATTAAACCAAAAGAAAGCAAAGATTGAAGCTAAATATGATGCTTACAAGGGCGATAAACAAATGAACCAACGTAAGCAAATGGAAATTAGTGAATTATACAAAAAAGAAAAAATTTCACCGCTCTCACAACTTGTCTCATCATTTATAACCCTCCCAATATTAATTGTTGTATTTAGAATAATTTCAACTTCTCCAGAAATTAAACAATCCACATTATATACAATACAGCTTTCAGCTACTTCAATTTATAGAATATTTAAAATTGGTGAGCTCCAATATCTACCAATTGTTGTTCTGTCAATTGCAGTTCAATTAATAGCTCAATTTATGCCTAAAATTCTTAAACTAAAGAAGAAGAAATCACTTCAAGCTGACGCCTATCAACGGGCTGCAATAAAAAAATCAAATAAAAAGGCATTTCTAATTCCGATTATATTTGCTTTTATAGGGATATTTTTTAGTGCTGGTTTGCAAATATACTGAATAATAGGTGGTATATTTACAATTCTTCAACACGTTGCTGTTCATTACATTCAAAAAACAAGATGATATAAAAATAAATTGCAACCTTTCCTATTCAAATAATTTAAATATAAAAATAACGAGCTTTTTTTAAGAAAGCTCGTTATTTTTATAGTCTATTTTTTTAATTTGTTTCCATGCTTTTCTTTTTTTATTTTTTGATGCAAATCATACATTTTAATAGCAGAAACTATCATACAATATAACGACAAAAAGGGGATAATAAATATTGCAGATAATAAGAAATAAATACGTAGTCTTGCATTATTGTTTTTTTTAGCATATTTCAATCCTAAAATAGATGAACTAATAACGAAAACTATACTAAAAATAAATAAAATTGTTATTACAATATAAACCGGATTAGACGTTCATTTTCCATAATTATTTTCATTGCCATTCAGGTATATAGCCAATAAAATGCTAATAAATGCACACAAAAAAACAATAAAACAAATGCTAGCTCATGACTGCATCTTATACAATTTGCCAACATAATTATTCTCAGATTTATCAATTTGTTCCATAACATAACTCCTAAAGTTATTCTACCTAATCACAATATAATATATAATTTTAATATTAATTTTTATTTTGCTAATCAAAAAATGTAATTCATTTTATAAATAAAGAAGGTATAATGAAACTAAAAGACTATATCTCGATATATTTTCTTAAGACCAAAAAAATTTCACAGAAATACCGCAAAAATGAGACAGTAACACTACAGTTTTTTCAACGTCACAATAATGTAAAATTATGTGGGATAAATGAGGTCATTAAATTGTTGTGTAAAAACACTGATACGTCTAAATACACAATAAGATATCTTGAAGAAGGGTCAATAATACATAATAGAGAAGTCGTACTTGAACTAGAAGGACATTACTATGATTTTGGCATTTGAGAAGGCATTATAGATGGCATTCTTGCCCGGCAAACTTCAATTGCCACAAATGCACACAATGTTATTAAGGCAGCTAATGGAAAAAATGTTGTAAGCATGGCTGATAGATCAGATCATTATATAAACCAGCTAAATGATGCATATGCTCTTAAAGTTGGTGGAATATATAACCATTCTACTCTTGCATCATCTAATTACGACCTAAAGCATACGTTTGGCAGTATGCCGCATGCCTTAATTCAAATGTTTGAAGGAGATATTGTTAAGGCAATTAAGGCTTACCATAAAACATTTCCAAACGATGACCTTTATGCTCTTGTTGATTTTCATAATGATGTTATTTCAGACTCACTTGCCTGCTTAAAAGAATTTGGCAAAAAACTCAAGGCAGTAAGAATTGACACCTCGAAAGCATTAATTGACAAAATGTTTATTGAGGGAGAAGCAGAATATGGTGTTACCCAAAATCAAGTAAAGAGATTAAGAGAAGCTCTAGATAATAACAATGGAAAACATGTTAAAATAACTGTTTCATCAGGATTTAATGCTAAAAGAATTAAAGAATTTGAGGATGAAAATACACCGGTAGATACATACGGCGTTGGAGCATCATTATTGAAAGTATGAATAAATTTTAGTGCCGACGCAACTAAATTAAATGATAAATATATCGCAAAAGAGGGAAGAGGATATCTAAAAAATAACAAACTTAAAACTTATAGAGGGGAAATTATTTAATGGAAGAAAATCACAAGAAAAAAATAAAAGATAATATCTTTAATTTTATTGGCTACTTAGTTATTTTTCTTTTTTTAGCAATAGGAATTATTTTGTTTTTAGTTGCATCTCATGTTTTTGGTTCTATAGGCAGGGGAGGAACTATAGCATCATATATCTTTGGCTCAATTTCGCTTATTTTATTTATCCTAATAATAATAAAAATATTTCTAATTATTGCTTCAGAAAACAAATACGCAAAAAACGCAATTGATGTCAATAAAATATTTGAAGGCGTAGAGCTAGATGAAGAAGAAAAAAACACCCACAACTTATTCTTAGAAGAATATCATAAAGAAATATCAAGTCTAAACATCTACTTTGGTGCCTTTGTTTTAATTGAACAAAAACATTATAAAAAAGACATTGATATAAATCATCCAAAAGTAAGAATGCTTATTGAACAAATGATTATTGATGGTATAAAAAAATATGGTTTTTTTGACCTATATCTTGTAATTGAGTTTTCAAAGACAATTAATAAAAAATTTATTTGAAAAGGCGACCATAAAAAGTATAAAATCTACTTTGAATATATAAGAAAAATATATCACATTGCCGATGATTACATTTATAACAAATATTTTATTAAATAAAATTAAAAATTTATAAACAACATTACTGACCATTATAATTGGTCAGTTTTTTTATAATTAATGCTATGTTAAAACAAAAAAGACCCGAATCATATATAACGATTTGAGCCTTGGCTTTTTTTGTAAAATAAAGTAAATTATTGGTTAATTATTTTTATCATAATTTTCAGAAATGGTTATTTCATGTTCCAAATCGGCTACTATTTGGGGGATTAATGATGCGTCGCTAATTTGAGCACCCGACGCGCGATGATGACCACCACCACCCCACTTAACAGCTACGTTTCTTACGCAGGCACCATTCGATCTAAATTCACATCTAATTTGATTTTCCTTTTCTTGCGTAAAAAATACTCATGCCTTGTTATCATCAATTGAGGAAAGCAAAAAAGGGCGATTTGCTTTTAATGGGTCATAAATCCCAAGTTTCTTCTGATCCTTTAAGGTAAAGTAGAATGATACAACGCCATTTTTTATATTCATATTTTGTTGAACAAAAGCGTTTATTTTAATATCCTCCAATGTTTTTTTGGCCATATTTTCATGTAGTAAATCTTTATTAGCGTTATGAGATCATAATCAAGCAACTAAAAACATTGTCTTATCATCAGTTAAGTTAGTTGTAAGTCTAACTGAATCTGTATAAATTCCTAAATATAAATATGTTGCTGCTTGTGCATTAACTTTTCAATTTAATCCATATGCAATTTCAGCCACCTGTTGTGCCGCTGCAGGAGAGTACTTATCAACTCAAACCAACGAAGCATTTAAGTCGTCATCATTAGGATGATGATCAATTCTAATAACATCATCAAACAGATTATTATCTAAATATTCACGGCACTCTAATCTTTCTTTAAAATTAGCATCAACAATAATAGCTAACGAATTTTCAAGTTTCTTAAATTCCAATTTATCCATTGAAAAATCAAGGTATGAATAAATTCCTTTGGAATCACCGATAGTATAAACATTTTTATTAGGAAAATTTTCTTGAATTAAATGCTTCATACCAAATTGGGAACCTAAACAATCACCGTCAGGTCTTATATGATGAAAGATTACAATATTTTGGTATTTTTTAATTTTATCTTCAATTTTTTTAAATATTTCTAATCTTTCAGAACTAATTTTGATCATTTTTTAAAACCTCAGCCTTTAAGTCCTCAATTAGAGATTTCATTTCGCGTCTAGAATGACATGTTGCTCCAGCAGCAACTTCATGGCCACCGCCAGGTTGATATTTTTCACAAATGTGATTAATTCATATACCGTTTGATCTAACTCTAGCTCTAATATTGCCGTCGGGAAGATCGATAAATAATACTCAAATTTTGCAATCTCCGATGTTTGCTAAAATGCCAACATCATTAGCTTCATTATCATTTAAATTAAATTTTTCCTGAATCTTCTTAGTTACATGAAAATATAAAACCTTTCCATCACTCTTATAATTTAATAAAACATATGCAGAAAATCTAACTTTTCTTTCATCCCTTTTAGCAAGATCAAAATTAACATCCCATACTCTAAAATTATTGCCCTCATGTAAATAAGACATAACATCAAATGTTCTTTTTTGAACATATTCATATTGAAATCTTCCAGAATCTGTATTAATACCTAAATAAGTATATTTTGCTGCCTTATCAGTAACTTTTCAGTTGGACATCATCGCAATATAAGCAACTTGCTCAGCTGCTGCTGCAAATGTTGGATCTTCTCACGTATAGTCATATTCAATATCTGGATTAACAGGATGATGGTCAATTCTTAATAAATGAGTAAAGTTTTTATCAAGAATGTATTGCGCAAATTGAATCCTATTTGATGAGTTAGCATCAACAACAATTCCTAATGAGTTTTTGAAATTTTCTTTTGGTACATCCTCAAATTTATCAAAATCTCATTCAAAGAATGGAAATGCACCAATATTATCACCAAAAACAAACACTTTTTTTTCTGGGTAATTAGTTTTTATCAATTCTCTCAAACCAAACTGTGAACCCAAACAATCACCGTCAGGTCTTATATGATGAAATATAAAAATATTATCATGAGATTCAATTGCTTGTTTAGCAATTTCTCAAGTATTCTTTGCCATTTTTTCTCCTAGTAATTAAAAATTAATTATTTAAAAATTTAATTGATTATTTTATTTATTATTAAATTATAAAACATAATAAAAATAATCAACCATTTTATGATAACTAAACAATTATCAAGGTTTAGCCTAATTCAACTAGGTTGCCATGTTGATAAAAAAATAAATAAATTTAAAGCGTAAAAAAATCTAAATTCTAATATTGCTATTTAAATCTAATATCTTTTTAGTCAACATTTATTCATACTATTTTATAAAATTAATTCTTTTTATATGCCCTAATAACTGAATGATTAGAATTCAAAAATTCATAGTCATATTTTTCATCTTCTAATAGATTTGAAATAGCAAATTGAAGGGTTTTGGTGCCATTACCAACAATAATATCTACATATTCCATAAATTCATTTTGGTCTAAAGTAAATAAAGCGTTCAAAACATTAATAGATGCTTCATCACTAGTCAAACCGTGTAAATCAATCTCTAATGAATATAGATTCATATTTTAATACTCCTTTTGACAATTTGGACAAAGGTAAGTTCCACGCCCGTTGACCTTAATTTTTATAGTTTTATTTTGGCATTTTAGACATGACTTTATTCTATCGCTGTGAATCATTAAATAATCTTGATAAGAACCTATTTCGTTATTAAAACTTTCATAGGTATGAATAGTTGTCCCCCCTAATTTGTAGCTATTATCCATAATAACCTGGCCTTTTTCTAATATCTCTTTAAGTTTAGCTAATGGGATATTTTTTGATTTACTCAACGGGTGTATAGCACACGCAAACAAAGCCTCATCAATATAAATGTTCCCAAAACCTGCAACATATGATTGATCCAGCAACTTAGTTTTAATAGAGCTTTCACTACCCTTCAATTTCTCAAAAAGTTCCTCGATGTTAGTATCTTTAGGTTCGAGTGCCACTTTTGATAAAGGTAATTTTTTTTCATAAGTTTCACTATCGCGCAAATAAAATGTACCAAACATTCGGCTATCAAGATAATGGAGCTCGCTATTATCTTCAAATACAAATTTAGCAACTAAATGTTTATGGTTCTCATGTGGTTTTTGATAATAACGATATTTTCCTTCCATTCTTAAATGAGATAACAAAATTAAGTTGGTTTCGAATTGAAAAATAATATGCTTACCCTTATTTTTGACTTGAGTTATTTCATGCCCCCGTAAATTATTCTTATATGTTGAAGGCGAATACTCCTTAAAAAGATGCGGTTTAATAATTTCTAGGTCCTTAATTTTTTTATACAAAATGACCTCATTTAGGTTTTTAACAACCACTTTTACTTCTGGTAATTCAGGCATATTACTATTATATACTTTTAGATAACATAATGTAATATAATAAAAGTATGACAAACAAATATAAAAAATTATTTATATCAACAACTGATACCGTTTTAGGGATCGGCGGCGCTGTTAACGATGAAACTAAAGATTTAATTTATGAAATAAAAGGCAGAGATAGAAATAAAAAACTAATTATTTTAGTATCCTCTATCCACCAGGCACGAATGTTTAAACAATGAAATCCGCAAGCTGAGCAATATGCTAAAAAATATTGACCAGGCGCAACAACGTTAATTGTTAATGACCAAGGTTTTAGAATGCCAAACCATCCCTTGCTACTTGAATATCTTGAAAAAAATGGGCCAGTATATATGTCGAGTTGCAATATATCAAATGGGCCAGTATGCAAAAATATCGAAAATGCAAAAATTCTTTTTCCTGAAATAACAAATGTTTATAACTTTGGAGAAATGAGTCAAAAGCCTAGCCAAATAATTAGAGTTGAAGACGGTTTAATTTTAAGGGAGTAAATTTTATGGACAAAATTGTAAAGATAACTAGTGATCACGCTGGACATGAAGCAAAGATTAAGCTTGCTAGCGAGTTAAAAAAAGAAGGATACAAAGTAGAACTTTTTGGTTCAACAAGTTCATTATTGCCAGTCTCGTATACCGATGTTGGAATAGAATTTGCAAAGGAAACAAAAAGAGATCTTAATAAGGAGAATACAAAACTTATTGCTTTTTGCGGCTCAGGAATTGGAATATCTATGGCTTTAAATCGGTTTAAAGATATTAGATGTGCTAGAGTTACAAATGAGGAAGAAGCGAGATTATCAAAAGCCCATAATAATTCAAATATCTTGTGTATGGGAGGAAGATTATTAAAAGATAACGAAATTCTAAACATGTTTCATGCATGAGAAAATGCAGAATTTGAAGGCGGAAGACATCTTATTAGAATTAGTAAACTAGGCGAACTTGGCCAGGATGAATAATTTAAATGTATAAAATGCACAAATCAGGACTAAAAATAGCCCTGATTTTTAATCTTATTTTATCGACCAGGCAACATAAACTAACAAAAAATATTAATTTTTTTTAAAAAAATAAAACGCATACTAAAAAAAGTATTACAATGATTTAATTCATCAAAATTTAAATGGGGTTTAAGAATGAAAAAAATAGAACTTAAAGAAAAAATAAATTATATTTCTAAATATGTTGATGATTTCAATGAATTGCATAGTACAGATATAAAAATTATTATCAAAGGGTCTGCTGTTTTAAAGTTAAATGAACTTATTAAACGCAATCCCAATGACATTGATATTTGTTTTTTTAACAA
Organism: Mycoplasma sp. 327; assembly: GCF_053851655.1. Taxonomy (NCBI): domain Bacteria; kingdom Bacillati; phylum Mycoplasmatota; class Mollicutes; order Mycoplasmatales; family Mycoplasmataceae; genus Mycoplasma; species Mycoplasma sp. 327. The sequence goes on along the minus strand of NZ_JBSQBA010000007.1, from coordinate 26,765 downwards.
TGAAAATTTAGAAACAAAAAGAGCATTTATTAGATATATTACAAAAATTGGAGACTTCAAGCTGCTAAGAGAAGATGATAACCTTATAACAATTGAAAATTTTGAATTTGGAAAGGTTGAATTTATTCTTTTTGAATATCTTCATGTTGATTGATTAAACAAAATTGATAACAACCTTTACTTTGTAAATTCTGATTTTATGATTATTGGAAAAATCTTAATGCTTACATATGTTATGTCATCATATTATCCACACAATGATAAGATGGAAAAAATCATTGCAACAATAAGCGATTTAAATCACCTTGATAATCTAACCTCATTTCTAGATAACTTCAAATTAAACAATTATAAAACCCTAATCATGAACCTTATCAATAATTCAACTCTTATTTTTATCTACTATAAATATAAGGAATTTTTATGATGGAAAAATGAATATGAAGTCTTCGAAATTCAAGATCCCGACTTGTTGCAAACTTTTAATAAGATAAAGCATATATTCAAACAAATAAATAATGATAAAGAAATTAGTGACTATATAAACTTCAATAGCAAAATAATAGAAAGCTTTTATTTAAATTTTTTTACTGAATACCAAGAATTTGACGCAACAAAGGATTTTAGCAAATTAAAAAGCACAAATATAATTTTTAAGACAGATTACTCTTGCCAAGATAGCAATAGAAGTTCTTACTCAATAAATAACTTTAATTTTGTCGAACAAAATCAAAATAGTAAAATTAATTCTTTTATACTAAACTGGTTTATTAACAATTACCAAATTAAAAATAATAAAAAGGTAAATAATGAATATATTTTTAATTTAAAAATCTCTAATGATAGCAAGTGAGAAAATCAAGGGATTTTAGTAAATTCAGATAACCAAAATAACATTAAAACTAAAAAGATTTTGTCTATACTTAGCAAATATAGCATTCCCTATAAAATTTCCTTAAGTAAAGAATGAGCCGCAACCTGCAAGCAAGAAAATGAAATCGTTGATTTTATCATTAGCATTCCAGGGGATTTAGAAACTGATATAAATGTTAAAATTAACATCATAAACATTGTTCATATGATTCAAATAATTTATGTTTTATGTAAGGAACTAAACAATGATTAATAAAACAAAATATGCCAGTTCTTTAATTATTTCAATGATTGGATCTGAGGCCTTTAAACTTGGGACAGCAATTTATATCTATAAGTTCACAAGTAGTTTTTGGCTTGTTTCTCTTTTATATTTACTAATTCAAATACCGGTCTTTATTTCATATCTACTAAATAAAAAAATTGCTTCAAAATTAAAACTAAAAAATATACTTATAGCAACTGACTTTATTAGCGTAGGTGTGCTAATGGTCATATTAATTAGCTCTTTTTTCTTCATAAAAAATAATTCACTCCAGGCTTTTTCAATATTTTTATTAATAACTAACATTATATTAAATATCATACACTCATTTAGATTCATAGCCCTTAAGTCAGTTTTATATTATTTATCAAATAACAATAAAGATATAAAAACTTACAACGTTTTAACGACTATCGTTACTGCGCTAGCTTTTCTATTGGCATCAATGTTTTCATTTGTATTATTTACTAAATTGCCTTTCTGGTCATTAATTGTTATGAATATGATAACTTATTTAGCATCGGGGATTTTATACTTCATATTAAAGTTAAATAAGGAGCCATTGCAAACAACACCAACTATCAAAAATAATGTAGACAATTTACAACTTGAACACAACAAAAATTACAACATATGAAAATGAGTTTATACTATTGCATGTAGTCTAATTGTTGGAATATTTCTTTTTCCACGAACAGCAGGAATGTCTCAATTTTTTAAAGCTATTTCATTTAATGCAGAAGAATGATCATTTATATTAAATATTATATTCGGATCTTTTGGCCTGATTGGAAGCTTAATTTCTTTAGTGATAAGAAATAAAGATATCAAACTAAGATGAATTTTATTAGCTATGAATATTGTAATTCTAGTAGTTATTCCTATTTTATTTATATCAATTAGTAATTACATTAAAAACATAATTTATTTAGTAATAATAGGTATGCAACAACTATTTTTCTCACTATTTATTGCCATTTTTTACACAAATACATATTTACTTTTTAAAGAAGACAAATTTAAAAAAAATACAATATGAACATTAATTTTTAAAGTTATTTCATCGTCTTTAATTATTTTATTATTAACTCTAATAACATATCAAATCAATTATTTTGTTACGTTTACCGTGTTTGCAGCATTAATACTAGTTACAAGTATTGTAATTGCAGTTTCGGAAATATTTTTATCTAAACACAAAAAGAAGGAAATGTTAATTAAAAAGCAACAAGCAAACAAATAAAATACATATAAAAATATAGTTAAAAAATTAAAGAAAAATCATAAATATATCTTAATTTAAAATGGATTTATGATTTTTTAATCTTAAAACTGAAAAACCCAAATAAAACACACTCCTTTCGGAATGTGTTTTATCGTTTTTTATCCAAACTTGGGATTATATCACCTTCTTGATATTATTAAGATTCAACTCTTGAAGTGTCAAATTTTCCAATAATATTATGGACTCTGGATACAGTCATCCATGCTGCAGGGTCTGCTAACAAGATTTCATTTTTAATAATATTTTGCTCTAAATAAAGTGCAAAAGTCTCAATTCTAACAGTTTCAGTATTTGTATAACCGGCAGTAAGCTTATCTATATTATAACCGTGTCAATAATTAATAATTTTAAGACGGTCAATAATCTTGTCTGGGTTTTTTGTATATATTTCAATTCTAATCTTACGATATTTAGGAAAAATGAGATCAATAAATGAAATGTAAATAAAAACATATGCAAAAAAACTTAAAATTCTTAAAATTAGTGCTGCAATATTAAATGGTCTATCTGATGATACTCCTAATAACTCAACAATGCTAATTGTCACAATTGAGAATGCTCCAAAAATCAAGGCAACAATTGTTGAAATATGACCCACTGATTTTTGTTTAACTCTAGAAATATAATAAATTATAAAATCTCCGCCAGCAGTAGAAGCTGAATTTTTTCATGAAATACCACTTGCTGATCCAGCCATACAAGCACCAATAACGGCATAAACAATAATTGGCCATGTTGGATTGGCGTAGCCATTTTCAATAATGTTTTTAAAATGATTTAATTGATTAAATTGAGACTGGGTAATTTGATGTATATATCCTAACTCTTTGATTACGCCTGCCTCTAAAGAATTATTAATGCTTAATAAATATAGACCATCTTGAGATGTTGGATTTGTATTAATTCATTGGAACAAATGACGATATGAATTTTGATAAGTTCCATATGATTCCCAAGGAATTAATGATTTAAATTCATTTGTAAAACGGGAATCAACTGGAGAAATTCAATTAATATAATAAATCGAAATTTTATTAAAGAAATGTCCAATTGGCCCAATTAATAATATCGATTGAAACGCAACTTGCCATAATAATCAGTATGTCGTTAAAATCATAAATAATCGTGAATTTTTCTTTCAAAAAGCAATTATTAAGGGTAAATTCATAAAGAAATAAATAAAAGCAAAATATGGTGCAGTTGATGAAACTGTAAATGTAATTGCTTGAACTATAGCCGAAACCCCGGTTGCAACCGTTGCTGCCTTAGCTAAAAATGTTGCGATAGCTATATTGTATAGGATAGCTGAACAAAAAACAAAGAACATTTTCTTAGGAAACTTTTTTCATACATTAAAAAAATTAACTCCATAAGGATTTATTTCATAAGGTAATTTTGAAGGATTCTTTTTACTTTTTCGCTTTTTTTCCTCATTGGATAATGCTATATATTCTTCTGATTTAAGTTGTTTTTGTTTAGCTAAATCTATATTCTTTTGTTCTGGACTTAGGTTATTAATTTTGCACGTCTTTTTCATATGTCCTCAATATAATAGAAAATAATAACACTTTTTTAAAAAATAAAATGATTATGTATTAATATACATAAAAAATAAAACAGCTAACTAAAGCTGTTAAAAATTATTTTGATGATAGAGCTTTTTTGGCTGTTTCCACTATCGAAGTAAATGATTCAGGATAGTTAATTGCTAATTCTGAAAGCATTTTTCTATTAATATTTATATTTGCTTTATTTAATCCTTCGATTAGTCTTGAATATGTAATACCATTTGTTCTTGCTGCTGCGTTAATACGAGCAATTCATAATTTTCTGAATTCACGTTTAACTTGTTTTCTATCTCTAAATGCATATGTTCATGATTTAACAACAGCTTGCTTAGCAACTTTATAACCAATAGATTTGTGTCCTCAGTATCCCTTAGCAAGTTTTAATCATTTAACACGTCTTCTTCTTGTTACTACTCCGCCTCTTGTACGCATAATATTTTCCTTTCCAAATAATTTATTAAAAAATTAAATTAATTCTTTATATCTCTTAAAATCTGATGCTGATAAGGTTGATGATTTACGAGATTGACGTTTTTGCTTAGTTGTTTTATTTTGTGCTAAGTGTGAACGATATGCATTTCCACGTTTAACTTTACCTGTTGCAGTTATTTTAATTCTCTTCTTTAAACCGCTCTTGGTTTTCATTTTTGGCATGTTATTCTCCTTGTGGTTGTGAAGGTTCGTTATTTTTTTTGTTAAAGGCTTCAACTTTCTTTTTATCTTTTTCGATATACATATCTAAAAAACGTTCATTTACTAAAGTTGGCTCTTTTGATACTTTTGCAATGTCCTCGACAAGCGCATAAAACTTATCTAAAATTTCGTGCCCCAAATCAGTTCTGCTACGCTCACGACCCCTAAATTTAACCGACACTTTTACACGATTTCCCTCCAAAATAAATTCACGCACTTTGCGTGCCTTTGTTTCAAGGTCATGTTGTCCAATTAAAGGGGTTAATCTTATTTCGCGGTTAATAGTTACTGACTGTTTTTCCTTAATTGCTTTTTGTTTTTTCTTCTTATCATATTTAAACTTACCATAGTCCATAATTCTAGTAATAGGTTTGTTATTTTCAATTGAGATAAGAACCAAATCCATTTTATATTCAGAAGCTTTTTCTAAAGCATCCTCTTTAGTTAAAACTCCTATTTTTTCATTATCAGGGCCTAAAACAAAAACTTTTTTATAAGGTATGTCATTATTTACAACGTGTTCTGATTTCGGTTTTTTACTTTGACTATTTGCAAAGTTTGAGTTATCTTGATATATAACTTCCTCCTTAAATAAATAAAAAGTGGGTTTAGACCACTTCTCATTAACTACAAAAATATTAAATAATCTTTATCTGTAGCGACCCAGCAAAAAATCACTTAGGTGAGAAATGAATCTACTTATTGCTATTAAAAGCACAATAATTTTAACATAAAATCATTTTAAGATTAATAACATTTTCAAAATATCTTACAAAATAAATTATTTCTATGTTTTTATTAATCAAATAAGCAAAAACGGATGGTAATTCTCTTTGTAAGATTTAATAAAAGTTTCTAATTTCACAAAAAAATGTTAATTTCAAATTAAAACTCAAAACAAAAATACAATCTAGTTTTTTTCTTTAAGGTAATTGCTAAATTTTATCATTTTTTAACATTTAAAACAGCAACTATAAAGCACTATCTATATTATTAATTATTTGAACCCAAAACTTTTCTATGTTTTTTAGTATAAATTTTGTGCTTTTAGCCAAAAGTAATAAAATTGTTTTTAGATAGTATAAAACTAGATAAAAAGATACAACATTGAAAGGAAAATATGAAAAAACAAGGAAAATATAAACTTCTAGCAAGTTTACCATTATCTATAGTTGGCATAGCACCTATTGCTATACTATCAGTAAGCTGTCAATCGGGGGAACAAGATAAACTAACCCAAGAACTTATAAAAAAAGAACAGCAACTTTCAAAGGAACAAGTTGAAAAAGATAAAGCTACCAATCAACTAAATTGAGCTAAAGAACAACTTCCAAAAAAAGATTTAGAAATAAAAAAATTAAAGGGTGAATTAGAAAAAGTAACTCCGCAAAATGATGATAAAAAAGTTTTCGAGACTAAAAAATATAACTTTAAAAACTATAATGCTGAATACACAGTAAAAGAAACAAATGAAGCTGAAGCATTTTTTATTAAAGATGACAAGTCTAAGACACCTTATATTGACTTAGATCAGTTTATATCGATTTTAGATGGTTTATTTGACCAAAATCAATTAAGTTCATATGTTGAAAAAGATAAAAATACAAAAACCTATTTTACAAAAAATCCAGATGGAACAATATCAAATAAATTAATTATTGATTGAGCCAAAAACACCATTCAATTAACAAGCACTAATTTCTTTTATGAAATTTTTAAACCACAACAATTAACCGATGGTGAGCAATTCCTAAAAACCGAATATGAATTATCGCGCATCAAAGGTGATGAAGGCAAACTTATTAACTTTGACCTGGGCAAATACAATATGGATATCTTATATAGTAATGATAAAGTATTACTTCCATTTTCAATATTCAATACCTTATTCATGAGTACAACATCAAACAATATTTACTTTAATGGTAAAACATTTACAAATGTAAGTGATGGACTTGATGCATTTGAAACTGCAAGCAATGAGCTAAGAGAAAGAATAAGAAAGAATGATGATCTAAATGGTAATAAGGCTACAAAAGAAGAAAGAGAAGCAAACTTCAACCATTTATCATTTACAATGGACTACTTTTATGGCCTAAGAGAATATAAACAAATTAAATCTTTTGCAGACTATATTTCAAAAGAAGACAAAGAAAAATTATTATCAACTGACCCAAAAATATATAACAAAGCATATATAAATATCTTCCATAAACAATTAAATGATTTACACACAAACCTAAATACTTTTTCATATCGTGAAAAAGAATGAAATGCCGATATTTTTGACTCATTAACAGAAAAGGACTTTGGACAAAAATTGTTGAATGAGCAAAAAGTAGCAACCGAGTTAAGTGGGCTATTTAAGAAAAAATTTGGTAAGAAGGTTAGCGAAGTTGAAACTAAGGATTTAATTAGATACCACGGCAATACAGCTATTGTAACCCTTCTTGAATTCAAAGATGGAACAAAGGATGAAATAAAAGATGAGAACAATGCATGAAAATATGATACATACTTCCTAATGAGACATCTAATTGAAGAAGTTAAAAAGAATCCAAAAATTAAAAATATTGTATTAGATCTATCTTTAAATGGTGGCGGTAGCGTTTCTGCTATGGTTAGAACTTTAGGCTTTATGACCGATAAACCTATTTTAAACCGCGAACAAGATATTCTAAATAGAACAAATAGTTTAAGCAAATCAGAAGTTGACACCGATGGTGATGGTAAATACGAAAATGATGCTTATGATAAATACAATTGAAACTTGTTAGTTGGTGTAACTACATTTAGTGCCGCAAACCAACTAGCAAGTATTGTTAAGGAAATGGGTATTGCTAAAATTATTGGTCAAAAATCTGGTGGTGGTATGTCAGCTATTATGTCAAACGTAATGCCAGATGGTACAACTATTACTATGAGTGGACCAAACAATGCTGTTTTTGGAATAGAAAACAAAGAAATAGAAAGTGGTGTTCCAACCGACATTGCAATCGAATACAAAGACTTCTATAATGATGAGGCAATTGACAAGGCTTTAACAAGCGCTAACTCAAAACAAAATTAATAATAATTAATAACATCGGCCAAAAAATTCCGGTGTTTTCTTAAAATGAAGAAATTATTGTAAAGAAGGAAAAAATATGAAAAAATCAGGAAAAGCTAAACTTTTAGCAAGCTTACTTCCATTATCAGCTATTGGTCTAGCACCAATTGCTATACTAACTGCAAGCTGTCAATCTGGACAAATCGATAAATTAAATAAAGAAATTCAAGAAAAAGAACAAAAAATTCAAGAATTACAAAAAGAAAAAAATAATACTAACGATGAATTAAACAAAATCAAAGATCAACTAAATGAGAAAAACGAAATAATAAATGATATTGAAAGAGAAAACAATATCAAGCCTCAAAACGATGACAAGGTTAACATTAGTTCTACCTCTCACAGTTTCAAAAACTATAATCCTGAATATACAGTTAGCGATTCAAATGTTAATGTTTATGAAATTAAGGATGATAAATCAAAGACAGCTTATGTTGATATTGATCAATTTTTAAGTGCTCTAACTGGCTTGATTGGCCCAGAACAATTTAGTTCATATGTTGATAAGCAAAAGAATAGAAAAACTTATTACACAAGCAATCCTGATGGAACTATTTCAAACAAGTTGGTAATTGATTGAAATAAAAATACAATTTTTGTAACTACAACGGACTTCTTTTATGAAATATTAAGACCACAAGAATTAACAGATGGTGGAGAATTCGCTAAATATGAATATGAAAGAATTCCAGAAAGTGATAAAGGCGTTACTTTCGATCTAGGTAAATATCATATGGATATCCTTTACAAAGATGATAAAGTTCTAGTGCCATTTTCAGTATTTAACACTCTATTTATGAGCTGAACATTTAACAATATCTACTACAATGGAAGAACATTCACTAATGTTTTTGCTGGACTTGACTCATTTGGTAGAACTGAAGAAGAAGCAAGAAAAAGAATTAGAAAAGATAACAATCTCCATGGCAGCAAACCAACCAAGGAAGAAAGAGAAGCAAACTTTAACCATTTATCATTTACAATGGACTACTTTTATGGCTTAAGAGAATATAAACAAATTAAATCTTTTGCAGACTATATCAAAAAAGAAGATAAAGAAAAACTTCTATCGACTGATCCTAAAAAATGAAATGAAGCATACATCAGTATTTTCCATAAGCAATTAAATGAATTACATACAAGAATGAACTCATTCTCATACTATGAAGCAACTAATTATCTTAAACCTCTACAATTACAAATTGAAGACTATGGTCAATATAGAATTGATTTCAATAAACAAAGAGCAGAATTGGTTAAAGGCTTTGAAGCATATTTCAAAAAGAAAATTGCAGACTTCAAACCAGAAGACTATGTAAAATTTGTTGGTAATACTGCTTTTGTTACCCTATTGCATTTTGAAGATGGAACTAAAGAACAAAACAAATCGCCAGAAGCTTGAAAACATGATACATATTACTTAATGCGCAGTTTAATGGAACAAGTTAAAGAAAAGAAAGATATAAAAAACATTGTTCTAAACATTGCTATTAATGGTGGTGGTAGCGTTGGATCAATGGTTAAAACACTAGGTTTTATGACTGACAAACCAATTCTAAATCGTGAATTCGATATTTTAAATAGAGTAGGTAGTTTAAGTAAAGGCTTAGTTGATACTAATGGTGACGATAAATACGAAGGGGATGCATATACACAATACAATTGAAACATCCTAGTTGGTATAAATACATTTAGTGCTGCTAACCAATTGACAAGTATTGTTAAAGAAATGGGTATTGCTAAAATTATTGGTCAAAAAACTGGTGGCGGTATGTCAGCCATTATGCCTCTAGCTCTAAGCGATGGAACAACTATTACAATAAGTGGTCCAAATAATGCTACATTTGGTAAAGATAACAAAGAAATTGAAAGTGGTGTTCAACCAGACATTAAATTAGATTATAAGGATTTCTATAACTACGTTAAAATCGATAAAATGTTAAGCGCTCAAAATCAAAAACAAGACGAAAATAAACAATAATCATCCTTTCATTGTTAAAAAACATCAGCAATTAATGCTGATGGTAATGTAGTAAATTTTGTGTAAATTTATTTCCCGCTTACTTTTTGAGTAAGAGATTTGGGAATAGTAATCACACAAATCTAAATTTATTAGACAAAAATAACCAAATAACATAACAAAATCAGAGAATTTAATCTTCTGAATGTTATTTGGTTATTTTAAATTATTATTACTCTTCTTCGAAAATTATTTGCAATTGGATTGATTATAAACAGAAACTGTAGATAATTTTGTGTAAATTAATCTCTGGCTTGCCTTTTTTTTAGTAAGTGATTTAAAAATAGCAATTAACTCAATAACAATTTAATTGTTTCCTTTGAAAAATTTTTTACTAAATAAGAGCCAACAACCGCTAAGTCAACGCCACTCTCAAAACATTTTTTAATATTAAAGTCCTTAATACCACCATCAATTTCAATTATTATTTTCAAATTTTTTTGATCAATATATTTTCTAAGTTGTCTTACCTTTGCATAAGTAGATTCAATAAAACTCTGCCCACCCTTGCCAGGATAGACACTCATGGCTAATATTAAATCTAAATCCTTGAGAAATGGCATAACTCTGCTTACATCTGTATCAGGATTAAAGGCTAAGCCGAGTTTTATGTCTTCCTTTTTTGCTAATTTAATAAGTTTTTTGAGCTCTATTTCATTTTCAAAAGCTTCATAATGAAATGTTAAAATAGCTCCAAATTCCTTAAATTTATGATAATAAGAAAAAACATCTTTAACCATTAAGTGAATATCCATATGATGCTTTGGACACTTATCAAATATTTTTTTAATTTCTTCATATGTTAAGGCCGTATTGGGTACAAATTGGGCATCCATAACATCGTAATGAACATTACTAACACCTCATTTAATCAATGAATTAACATAGGAAATTAGTTGATCACTTTTTACATCTAATATCGAAGGGCTTATTTGTCTATTATCCATTTTTTTCCACCTTAATATATTGGTTCTAACATACGCTTCATAAAGCTTTTATAATTTTCATATCTTTCTTCTTTAATAGTTCCACGCTGAACACGTCTTTTAACTTCACAATCCTCAATTCTTTCATGGTAGTGTCTACAACTTCTAAATTTGCAAAAGGGGGATGCTTCTCTAAAAGAATTAAAAGCAACAGGCATTTCATCAATTGTTAAATCAAACTCAATAGATGAAAACCCAGGAGTATCAATAATCTCGCCGCCATTAAAGTTAATTAAACTTACTTCTCTTGTTGTATGTTTACCACGGTTTAGCGCCTTTGAAATGGCTTGTGTTTCAAAATTTGTGCTAGCTAAATAATTTATTAGCGTCGTTTTTCCGACACCGGTTTGGCCCACAAAAAAACTAGTCTTATGTTTAAAAATTTCTCGCAAGCCTTCAAAACTAGCTTCATTTTCATAATTTATTTCAAATACCTTATAACCTTGTTCCTTGTAAAAATCTATCCTTGAAGCAGATGTTAGATCTTTCTTGGTTAAAACAATTATTGGTTCTACATTCTTGCTTTCAATAATAATAAGGAACTTATCAACTAATTGAGAACTAAATTCTGGTTCAACTAATGACATAACGACAATTGCTTGGTCAACATTAGCAATTTTAGGCCTAATAAAGAAATTTCTTCTTCCTAAAATATGATGAATCAATCCTTCTTTTTCAAATTCAACATTATCGCCGACGATAGGTTTCATATCAAGCAATCTAAGTTTTCCTGAACCTCTCACTCTATAAATTTGTTTATCCCCGAACGACTTAACATCATAAAAACCTGCTAACGACTTAATAATTTTCCCTTTTTCCATTTAACACCTTCACTTCTACTTTTTATAATATTCAACTAAATATACAATTAAATAAATTAATAATCCAAAAATTATTGAGGAACCCAGTGTTATCAAAACAATGTTTAGTACCTTGTGTGATTTCTTTTTTTTCTTTTGCTCATGATTTTCAAGATCAAGCCGCTTTTCCATGCTTGCTTGCGGTGTTAAACAATGATCTAGATCACTAATTATGTCTAAGCAATTTAAATAGCGATTTTGAGGATTTTTAGCTGTACATTTTATTATAATATTTTCAACAGCTTGCGGAATAGTTTTCCCAACACCTTCTAAAGGTGGTATTGTACCGTTTATTTGAAGCAGTAAAATAGATTGGGCATCAATCCCTTGATAAACAGGATGTCCTGAAAGCATTTCATACAAAATCATACCAAAAGCATAAATATCGCTTTGAATTGAGGCTGGTTGACTTTTCAAGGGAATCTCAGGAGCTAAATATTGAACTGAGCCAACTGTTTTATTATCAGCTGTAACTCGCAAACTATCCTCGTTAATTGATATCCCAAAATCAATTAATTTAACTCTATTGGTATCATTTTCAATAATTATATTGCTTGGTTTTAAGTCTCGGTGGATAACATTGGATGAATGGATATCATACAATCCCCTGCATATCTCTCTCGCAATTCTTATTGCTTCATCAACAGGTATTTTTTTGTGTTTTGCAATTAATGCCTTGAGATTGGTTCCTTTGATTAATTCCATTGCATAATAAGATTCGTCTGCGCTTACATAGTAGCCAATCATCTTGATTACATTCGGCGATTTAATTGTTTTCAAAACGTTGCACTCGTTCTGAAAGCGGATTTGATTAACTTGTTTTTTTGTTATATCTGGAACAGTGAGTATTTTAACTGCCATTCTCTTTTGTGTCTTCTTATAACAAGCAGAATAAACCTCACCATACCCCCCTTTTCCTATTAAGACAAAGTCCTCAAAGTGTTTATTTACATTTTCGTATCTATCCAATCTCTTCAACATAATTAAAGCTCCAATATCAATGCTGTTAAATTATCTCTTGATTGATTTTTCTTCGCAATATCAATTAATTTTTGAGCTTTTTTATCAAGGTTAAGTTTTTTATCTAAAAGGATTTGCTCAATTGTTGGTTTATCAACAAAATCATGTATTCCGTCCGATGTCAATAAAATATATTTAATTTCTTCACTGCTCTTCAATAAAAAACTATCACATTTCATATTCTTATTAGGTCCCAAACAACTAACTAACTTATTGGCATCAGGTAATAATTTAACAATATCCATATCTATTTTTTTGATTTCTGCAAGTTCATGTAAAACGTTTTGATCAATAGTTATTTGATGTAATAAGCCATTATATGCATATGTACGAGAATCGCCAATATTAAATACATAAGTTTGTTTGTTTAAATTAAAAACTAGGGCAGCCGTTAAAGTTGTGCCCATATCTTGATAATTTGCAATATTTTTACTATTAACTATATCTTTAAGTGATTTTTTAATATAGCTTAGTGTGGTATTAAATCATTTATTTATATTTTTTCTATCATTAAATTGAATATTATCGTTAAAACTTTCTTGAAAATAGCTAACTAGTAATTCCACTGTTTTTTGTGAGCACAAGGCACCACCAAAATGACCCCCCATCCCATCGCATAATATAGCTAATGTTCAATTATTTAAAAAACTGATTGATGCACAATCCTGGTTCTCGTTACGATATTTTCCTTTATCAGTTTTAATAACATATTTCATTTTTCTACTTTTTTTAAGCCTTTCTACCAGGTTCTGCTTTTTGTTTTACATCAATAATGTGAGAAAAATTTTGTTTGATAATTTCCTTAACTTTATTAGCGGTTTCTTCAATTGAATTATTAATAACAACATGCTGAAAAATCGAAGAAAGAATTATTTCTTCTCTTGCTTTATCTAATCTTTTTAAAATAAGGTCATATGTTTCGGTATTTCTATTTTCAATTCTTCTTTCCAATTCTGTTAATGATGGAGGCATTAAGAATATTGAACATATTTCACCTTCTCTACCTTCTTTACGATACTTATTAATAATTTGCAAGGCACCATTAGTTTCGATTTCTAAAAATGGGATTTTTCCTGAGGCACAAATATTTGCCACTTCTGAATTTAGTGTTCCATAATAATTATCAAAATGCTTTGAATATTCTAAAACCTTATCTTCCTTAATAAATGTTTCAAATGTATCAATTGGAACAAAATAATAATGAATACCATCAACTTCGCCTTCTCTTGGCTCGCGGGTAGTAATTGAAACCGATAATTTTAATTTTAAGTCCTTATTATCAAACAAATATTTTTCAATTGTGCCCTTCCCAACACCAGAAGGTCCGGTAAAAATAATTAATTTTTTCTCCATGCTTTCTCCTTCATCTTTTTTATTTTAGAATATTTAAAGTACTATTAGAATATTAATTATATTAATAATTAATTATATAAAAAATATTTACTTTATGTTTTCAATAAAGTAAATAAAAATTTTTCCATACTTCTTTTGTTTTACTACCTCATAATGATTATTTTTATATGTGAAATTATTCCAATCAGTTTCAATAATAATCTTTCCATTAGAATTTATCATATTATTTAAAGTTAATATATCAATGCATTTAACAAGCAATTCTTTTTCCCTAAAGGGTGGGTCCAAATAAACAAAGTCATATTTTTTATCCTTATTTTTGGACAAAAAAGATAATGCATCAGTATTAATAATTAACAAATTGCTTTCTTTAAGACTATTTTTATTCTCAATAATTATTTTATATGCTTCGTAGTCTTTTTCGACACATGTGGCATTTTTTGCTCCACGAGATAAGGCTTCAAGACAAAATGAACCAGATCCAGAAAACAAATCTAGAAACTCTCGACCTTCAATATTAAATTGAATTGAAGAAAAAATGCCCTCTTTTGCTCTATCAGTTGTTGGCCTTGTTGTTTTAGAGGAAGGTTGTTTTAATAATCTTGAACGGTATTTTCCGGCTATAATTCTTAACATACTAATAATTATAATAACTTTAAAATAAGAGTAAAATATTTAATATTGATTTATTAAATGCCTTAAAAAAATATAATATTCAAAAACTGGAGGCTTATGTTAGAAGAAAAAAAGAAAAAACCTAGTGGAAAAAAATTTCTACTAGGTTTATCAATTTTTGCTATATCAGCAGGTTTTATTGCCACGGCTGGTTATTTTGGTTATAAAGCAGTTTTTGAGAAATTAGATGGTGGCGCTATTGATGAGGGGATTGTTCCGTTGCGAAATTCAGAAAATGATTTAAGCAAAACATCATTAAACGAAGATAATATCCCTTTCGAAATAAGAACAAGCGATGATGCTCTTATTTTTAATAGAAAAACAAGTAATTCATCAAGAGAACTTAATCCAAATTTTAAAGTGGGAAATTTAAGTTTTGTCGAAAGACCAATTGCTAGAACACCAAACGGAGAACCTGTCTATTATCTAGGAAAAGAAGGAATGCTTTTACTAAATAAAATGTTTAAACAAAGGGCACTTTATGGTCCAGAAATAAACGCAATTAAAAGAATCAATATAAATGTGCCAAATGATGAATTGCAAGAAGATCGAACTAACGGGGCTTATTTTCCTGCAAATCGCGAAATGTACATCTTTGTAAATAAAATAGTTGAAAACAATCTAAAACTTTTGAATCAACCAGTAGAAAAAAGAATTGAAATTATTTTTGGTACTCTAATGCATGAATACACTCATCATATTGATAATATGTATAATAAATCAATAAAAAGGGGTGATGAACTTGCAAATAGTGATCTTATTGAATATGAGGGTGATCACAACTATTATCATATAGAAACAAATAATGCTAAATTTTTGAATGAATTTCGTAAAAATTTAAACTATGATAACACAAGAGATAATAAACTTTTATTAAGAAATAGTCAAGATTTCCTGCATGACCAAGACCAATTACCAGTTTACAAGTTTTATAGTGCCAATGAACTTTTTAGGATAGCAAACGTTAAAATAACACCTCTTGAGGCTAAAAAATATGAACCTCTTGATTCTAGAAGGTTTTATTTCAATAATAATAAATATCAAAATGTTTCTTTTATTGAACCAACTAATTTGCAATCAATAAGATATCTTTTCTCATTTACTGAACTTGTACCAAGAGAAATAATTAAGCTTTCGCTAGGGCCAAATGCTTGGTTTTATAACTCTAATCGAAGCCAATTTGAAAACTATTTTTATTTTCGAAAAAACAATCGAACTGGTGAATTAATTTTTAATGCTGCTGGTGATGATATCCTAAAAAATATCGCTATCTTGAGAAAAGGCAATTTTTCAAATTCAAATGAATTAGCTACATTTGCATCCAATTGAGTTTTTAAAGACCAACTAGAAAACTTCCGTTCAAGTATTTATAATATTAGAACAAATGAATATGAACGTCCATTTGCAAATGTTGGTAACTCGCACCATAAAGGTTTGTTCAAAGCTTATGTTGACCTAATGGGCTGAGGAGAACTTATAAGTTTTGCAAATTATAATATTCAAAATAACGATTCAAAGAATATTAATCTAGGCGGGTATTTTGAATTACCACAAAAAATTATTGAACAAAAGAAAAATAATCGTATCAAATCTAAACTAATTTTTGTAGACCTAAATGATAACAATAATACTCTGGAAATTGATTATAAATTGCAAAATTATAATCTTACAACGAAAAAGGTCTGAAATTCTATATACTATTTTGATATCAAAGATAACAAACAAAAAGATTACTATGATGAATCATGAGTATATCCAAAGTTATTTAAAGACAAATATCAATATGTTTCATATTTTGCTAAAAATATAGATAGGAATATTCTTAATAAGAAATTTAAAAATAAGAAGTTTGATGTTAAATTATGAGTTGACCTTGATAACAACGGCACATATGACCTGAATAAAAAGGATAATAAGGAAATTATTTCATTATTAAATGATAATGTATGAAATAATAGCGGCAAAAAATTCTATGCTAGATTTAAAAATAATAAGCGCCGCACCACAACATATCGAAATAACAGATCAAATTTTATAAACAATTTACAATATGAACTTTTTAGCATCAACCAAAATAATGAAACAAAAAAATATTACTATACAATTAAAAACTATTAAGCTAACTTTTGTTAGCTTTTATTTTTATTTAAGATATCAAGTATAATTTTTTTTATGAAAAAAATTAGATTAGTTTTAGCTGGAACCGCTGAATTTTCAAAAACAATATTTAAGTCATTAATAAAAGATGAACGTTTTGAAGTCTCTTGTCTAATTAGCCAACCAAACAAAAAATTCGATAGAAACAAAAATGTATTACAAACCCCAATTGCGCAACTTGCTAATGAATTCAATATTAAACTCTACCAACCAGAAAAAATCAAAGATATCTATGAAGAACTAAAAGCAATTGACTTTGACTTTTTTATCACAGCATCATTCGGGCAATTTATTCCAAACAGCATTTTAAAATTACCAAATAAACTACCCTTAAATGTTCATGGCAGTTTATTGGAGAAATACCGTGGAGCTTCGCCGATACAATATACGCTTTTAAACAATGATAATAAGGCCGGAATCTCTTTGATTGAAATGATTGATAAAATGGATGCAGGTGATATCTTAAAAACATTAGAAATTGAAATATCAGAACAAGACAGCGCTATTGAACTATTTGATAGACTAGGCTTAGAAACTTCAAAAGTAATTGGTAATTGGTTGCAACAAATTTACAATAATGATTTCACAAGAAAAATTCAAGATGAAAATCTAGTAACATTTGCTCCTAAAATTCAAAATGAGGAAGCTGAAATTTTTGAAACATTAACCTGCCAAGAAGCACTAAATAAAATAAGGGCATTCAATGATCAGCCAGGCGCTTTCATAATTATTAATAATAAAAGGTTAAAAATTTATCGCGCGACAAAAAACAAAATTCAAACACCGATAAAAATAAAGTTTTCAGATGGTTATTTATATCTAATTGAATACCAATATGAAGGCAAGAAAAAAGTTAAACATGAATTTTAATTTTGAAAATTTTCTTGCTAAGCAAAAAGAACAAGAATATTGAAAAAAGATTGAAATTATATTAAAAAATGAAGATCTAGTACCATCAAAAAATAATGTTTTTAACGCTTTTACAAATTTTGATTTTAGTAATATAAAACTCATTATTTTAGGACAGGACCCTTATCCTACAAATGATAATGCCGACGGGCTTTGTTTTTCTTCAAAAAATAAAATAACGCCTGCGTCCTTAAAAAATATTTTTAAAGAAATCAAAAATTCCTATCCTCAAATTAAATTTAATAGCAATGATCTTACAAATTGAAAAAATCAAGGCGTCTTATTATTAAATACAATATTAACAACACTCAAAAACAAAACACAAGCTCACAAAAATCAAGGTTGAGAAATATTTAACTTAAATCTTATAAGAGAAATTCTTTCATATTATGATGGGATTTTATTTCTAGCCATGGGAATCGATGCTCAAAACTTTATTAAAACTCTAAATATTAAGGAAGAATATATATTTAAAACGGCACATCCTTCGCCCCTATCTTGTTGGCGGGGTTTCTTTAATAGTAATATATTTAAAAGAATAAATGAAAAACTTATATCGCTAGGAAAGAATGAAATTGATTGAAGTACAAAATAATATATTTAAACTAAAAATGATTATAATTTAAGAATACTATTATGTAAATAGTATTTTTTTATTAATAAGGAGACTTTATGATATCGAATTGCGAAACAAAACGTAATGAAAATATGTTATTAAAAGTTGCTTATGAGGGACAAGAATTTTGTTCTTGCGTAGCAAAAACTCATTTGTTTATTAGCGAAAACTTTGATAAAAATATTGCTTATATTTATGTTTCAAAAGACATTAAGGATTACTACGGTTTTATAAAAGTGGTTGATCATATTATCAATGTAAAACGTAGAAGTTATCAGATTGATGTTTTATCATTTGCAAATCTTCCTTTTTTGACTGTTAAGGAAGTTTTAAGAGCGTTTATAACAAGAATGGAATTTCACGGAGCAAAATTATATTCTGCTAAACAAAAATGTGAAAATAAGAATGAAGAAGAAAAAAGCGAAATTAAACTAACACTTTTTCTTGAAGAAAATAGTTATGCTGAATATATTGAAAAATTAACGATAATTTCCAAAAATGTTTCAAAAACACGTAATCTGCAAATCACACCACCTAACATAGCGACAAGTGAGTGAATCGCTGATGAAGTTAAAAAGGATTTCGAAGGAATTGAAGGATTATCGATTAAAGTATTAAATAAGGCTGAAATTGAAGAACTAGAAATGGGTCTAATGTTAGCTGTTAATGCTGGTTCTTCATATGAGCCAAGAGTTGTTATTGCCGAATACAACGGAAATCCAAATAGCAAAGAAAAATTTGTCTATGTTGGTAAAGGCATAACCTTTGATACAGGTGGATATAACACCAAGGGTTACCATATGGATGGGATGAAATTTGATATGTCAGGTTCTGCCATCGTAGCCTACGCACTAAAATCAATTGCACAGCTAAAAATAAAGGCAAATGTAGCTGCAATCATGATGCTAACCGATAATGCTATCGATACCCATGGAACTCTACCTGAATCTGTTATTAAATCAATGAGTGGAAAGACTGTCGAAATTACTGATACAGATGCTGAAGGACGCTTAGTTTTAGCTGACGGAATTTACTATGGTGCCACAAAGCTAAACGCTTCTTTGATTGTTGATGTAGCAACTCTAACTGGCGCAATGTTAAGAGCACTAGGAAAAACATACTCAGGTATTTATTCTTCATGTGACAAAAGATGAGAAGAATTTGAGGAAGCAGCAGAGATAGCTCATGAAAAAGTTTGAAGACTTCCAATGCATGAAGAATTTCATAAAACCAATAAGTCATCACTAATTGCTGATTTAAATAATTACAATAATTCATCAAAGGCTGATTCCAATTCTGCTGCGATGTTTTTAAATGAATTTGCAAACAAAGTTGATTTTATTCACTGTGATGTTGCTGGAACTGCTGATGCAAAAAATATGGGCTTGGGGATCCTAGTTTCAACATTAGTTGAACTAGCTGAAAAGCAAAAATAGAAAGGTAATTTAAAACTATGGAACTAATTAAAAAAATTGATGAAAAACGTAATGATTTTCTATTGTTAAAAGCAGTCTTTAAGGGTGATAAATTACCAAAAAATCTTGTCGAAAAGGATTTTACAATTACAGAATTTCTTAGCGAAAATGTTGCTTATGTTTACATGGGAGAAAGAGAAAAAATCAATTATAATAATATTTTTGATTTTGCTAAATCATTAGCTACAAATGCTGCAAGAAATTATCAAATCGATGTCGCTACATTTCCTGTTGATAACAAAATATGTATCTATGACACTGTTGATGCATTTACAAAAGGAATAAATTTTTCAGCAGCCAAACTTTATAATAAAAAAACCATCTATAAAAAAGAAAATCATAACAATCTTTCACTATATTTGCAAAATCCTACAAGCGATTTAATAGCCCACTTTAACAAGGCGGTGATTCTATCTGAAGCACTAAATTGAGCAAGAAATTTAGGTGTTACACCCCCTAATGAACTAAACTCTGAACAACTAGCAATAATTGCGCAAGAGGAACTAAGCCAATATCAAAATCTAAAGATAACAGTTTTAAACAAAAAACAAATTGAAAATCTCAACATGGGTCTGCTACTATCAGTTAATAGAGGTTCAATTTACGAGCCACGTGTTGTTATTATAGAATATAATGGTAATGAATTATCAAAAGAAAAAACCGTTTTGGTTGGTAAAGGTATTACATTCGACTCGGGTGGTTACAATATTAAAACCGGTCGCCATATGAATGGAATGAAATATGATATGGGTGGGTCTGCTGTTGTAGCTGCCGTTATGAAAATAATTGCTCAAACTAAACCAAAAACTAATGTAGCAGCTATCATGTGCATTACCGATAATAGAGTTAATGGTGACGCCTCTCTTCCTGATTCAGTTTGAACTTCAATGAGCGGAAAGACTGTTGAGGTAAATAACACTGATGCTGAAGGTCGTTTAGTTATGGCTGATGGTTTATACTATGGTGCAACAAAACTAAAAGCTACAAGATTAATTGATGTTGCGACCTTAACTGGAGCAATGATTATGGCTTTAGGTGACACATACACTGGGGTATGATCAACAACTAAAAAGGGTTGAGAAGATACAAAAAATGCCGCAAAAATTCAACATGAATTAGTGTGAAGAATGCCACTTGATGATGAATATGCTGAATATATTAAAGGTTCAATTGTTGCGGATCTAAAAAATACAGATTTTACCGGAAATGCTGGTTCTTCTTCAGCGGCGATGTTTTTAAAAGAATTTACCAACGATATAGAATATATACACTTTGATATAGCAGGGACATGTGATATTAATGAAAAACCAATGTTTGCAATGGTTAAAACAATATCGGAACTAGTATCAAAATAACATAAATAAGGGTATTATAAAAAAATTTTGTATAAATTAATCTCTGGCTTACTTTTTAGTAAGTGATTTGAGAATAGTAATTACACAAAATTATCTACGATACCAAAATAATAAAAAAATTCAGATCCTTTTAATCTGAATTTTTTTATGACTTATTTTTAGATTGATTATTAAAATAATCTTCCCAATAGTTAACGCCTAACCCAAAACTATATATATCTAGTGCTTGCGTTATATTTTCTTTTCTTGCTCCAATATATACCTTTCCATCGGCAGCGTTAAAATCAACTCTATATCTTTTAATACCAAGACGTTTTCTAACGCCTTCCTGTTCAAATGCAAATCTCGGATCGTCTGAATCAGTTACATAAAGAGCCTTTATTATCCCATCTTTATCAAAATCAGCTCCCCAAACATTTATAATGTGATTAATTGAAACGCTACCATATGTATGAGATATACCAATAGCCTTATTAGCTTCAATTTCTCGTCTAAGTCTATCTGAGAGTGGTTTTGCGTAGGCGCCATAACCAAAATGTCAACGGTCCGTTAATAAGTGTTTACCAAAAACGTCCTTAAAGAACCCAAGAAATCCAGATTTACCTTTTTCATAATTAATTTCTTGGTTGCGTTGTTGCCTATTAGAATAACCATAACCATTTATATAAGTATCAAAAATTTTATCTGGCCAAACAGTGCGCCCGACATAAAGTTTCTTAAAAATTTCAAATAATTGACTATGTTCTGTTTTTGTTTTTATATTATCATTATTAGCCTCAAGAAACTTATTAATTTCGCGAAAATCTATTTCATTATTTTTTCCTATTATTCCTTTTTGCGGATCACTTAAATACTTATTAATATAGTCCTTGTTTTGTGTGCTTCAATAGTGAATAGCATTTGCTGCAACTACTGCAGCACAAAGTAAATTATCACCACGGTCAAAATCTTTATTGATATCAAATCATCCTTCTTCATTATCATTATGAGCATATCATCAGCTATCGATATCGTCGCTTGCGTTAATATGATGGAAAAATTTACTAAAATTAGGATTTACACCCTTTAAAAATAAAGTTTCAACTACACCTTCACTTTTTAGAAAATCACCTAACGGAGTATTCAATAGTTGTTGTGTTTTATCGTTTGGTGAAGGAATTTTTGGTAAATTTGGGACTTCTGACTTTGGGGCAGGAATTAATTCTAACTGCGGAATTTTCTTTGGTTCATCTGCTTTATTATTAATTGATGGTCCAAGTGGTATTTGTGGAATTATATTATTTTCTTTATTCTTTTTTATAGAGGGACCTAATTTAATTTGCGGAATAACATTAGTATTGTTGCCTTTATTTTTAATAGTTGGATCCGGGATAATTTGCGGATTTTTTTCTTCTTTTTTCTTTTTATGCGGAGGAGTTAAAGGTTTTGAATCATTGATTCTTTCCTCAACATTATTTTCATTAGGATTATGCATATGTGTATTATTGTGTGGTTGTTCAGAATCCGGTTTAGGGGATGGCTCCATAACATTTCTATTTTGACATGATAAAACAACAGACGACATAGATAAAGTCGGAATAATGCCTAAAGTTAATAAAAACAACTTTCTTTTGCTCAATATTGAATACCTCATTTAAAATTAGTTTAACAAAGCAAAAAACATAATAAACGAGCCGATGTTTGTTGCTCCATTCAATATAATTTATACCATAGTTTTTTTTTTTTTTTTGCATCTTTTGAAAAAAATTTACTCAAAAAGCATTTTGAAGCATAGAAAAAAATTCGGGTTTTTATTAATAACCCAAATTTTTATTGCTTATTTTTAGATAAATTCTTAAAGTATTGCTCTCAATATGTGGTTCCTAAACTAAAAGTGTAAATATCTAATGCCTCAGCTATATTTTCTTTTTTAGCACCGATAAAAACTTTCCCCTTTTGAGTATCAAAATTCACCTTGTATCTCTTAATACCAAGACGTTTTTTGATTCCGTCTTGTTCAAAGAAGGCTTCCTGATCATCCGAGTCAGTTACATAAAGAGCCTTAACTATCCCGTCTTTATCAAAATCAGCTCCCCAAACATTAACAATATGATTAACAACAACTGAACCATAGGTATGAGAGATAGCAAGTGCCTTATTTGATATTATTTCATTTCTTAATCTTTCGCTTAGATTCTTTGCACTATGCGCATTTCTAAATGACCATCTATTTGATAAAATATTACTTTCAAACACATCTTTAAAAAATCCTTTTCAGTTAGCTTTAAGACTCCAGTTATTTGGATTATTTAACTGTTGTGATTTCGGTCCGATGCGAAAGTACGGATAACCATTTATTAATTCATCAAATAATTTAAATGGTGTAACAAAGCCCTTCCCAGTTCTTTTATCAACATTACCACCATAATCTTTTTTAATTCATTCAAAAAGTACGCTATTTTCTCTTGTAGTTCGAATTCCATCATTTCCCATATGATTAACAAAGGTATTCAAGTTGCGAAAATCAATTGTAATATCCTGCAATGAGTTTTTAAATGAAATTACTCCCTTTCTAGGATCTAGTAAATATTTATCTAAATATTGCCTATTTTGTTTAATTCAATAATGTAAAGCATTAACCACTACAATAGCACCACATAAAAAGTTATCGCCACGAGTAAATTCCTTATTGATATCAAATCATCCTTCTTCATTATCATTATGAGCATACCATCAGCTATCAACATCATCTTTTTGATTAACATAGTGAATAAATTTTGCAAAGTTAGGACTTACATCCTTTAAAAACAGAGATTCCACAACCTCCTCGTTGTGTAAAAATTTGCCCAGTTCTGTTCCTTTGATTTGCTGTGTCCTATCATTACCCAATGTTTTTTGCGGTTTATGAGGCGGGGTTGGCTTTAGATCAGGTGGGACAGGAGTAGGTTTTGGTACTGGTTCTGGTTCAGGTTGAGGTTTTGGTTTTATGTCATCTATTTTTTGACATGACAAAACAATTGCTGGTATAGAAATTACTGATATAATCTCAAAAGTAAATAATGTTGATTTTTTATGCTTCAATTTGGAAAAACCTCCTTGAAAATGATGATTTTCTTATGAACTATATTTTTACCATTAGTGCTATTTACTGAATTAAAGATAATTGTTCTTCTTGTTGAAAAATATTGGCAAGTAAATCTTTTATTTGTTCTCTTAAAGTAGTAAGTTTAGTTTTTCTATTATTTAATTCTAAACTTAGCTCCATATCTTCGCTATTTTGACTGTTTTTTTTCATTATTTGTTCTAATTGGTCATCAATATTCATTATAACAGAAATAGCAAGCGATAAATCCTTAAAAAGCGCTATTCTTTTATCTATTTGTTTCTTATATTCTTCAAATGTCTTAATTAAATTATCAATATCAAAGGAATTATTTTGTTCCTCTTTCTTTAATTCCATAAGTTGCATGATTTGTGTATTTATATTTTCTTTTTCATCTTCAAGTTCCATTATTTCCTGACGAGATTCAGAAAAATTTGGATCATAAGTTAAAAGTTTAATAACTTCTAATTTTCTTTTTTCATCATTCTTTTTTATTTCCTCAAATTCTTTTATCAACTCTTGAAAAACAGATTCATTTTCCTTATCGAATTCTTTTTCTTCATTAAGATTTTTAATTTGTTCATTCGCTTCACTAATTTCGTTATTTAATTCATCTAATTCCTGATTAATAACATTTTTTAGTTCTTGGCTCTTTTGATCAATTATTTTTTCATTTTCATTAATTTCCTTTTCTAATTTTTCTGCTTCAGGATTAGGCTTAATCATGTCTTTCACATCATCCTTATTTGCATTATTGGATTCATTATTGCCTTCATTATCATTGCCTTGTGAATTATCTTGATTAGATCCAGAATCATCTGATTCTTCGCTATCACTGGCATCGGGATTATTAGGATCAAAATCCTTATCGCTAGGATCATCACCATCATTTTCATCCGTTTTAGATTCATCTTCATGTATATCTGGTTTTTTTATTTCAGGGCTTGTTTCGGGACTATTTTCACTTGAATTATTACCCCCGATATTCGGCATTGTTTCCTCAGGAGTTTCAGGTTTTGGGCTATCGGTATTTTTTTCTAAACCTTTCGCATCGCTAATTTGCTTGTCTTTTTTATCAGTCATTTTTTCTAGCTTATTAGTTATGCCTTTACTACATGACATTACAACTATTGTTGTGAAAAATGGGACAGACAAACTAGCTAGTGACAACAAGATTCTACTAGATCTTTTCATATTTTCCCCTTTTTAATTAATGTGCTTTTCAATATAATATATACCATAGTTTTTTTATTTTTTTGCAAAGTGTATCTACTTTATTAAAATTGTTATTTATTTAAAAATATTAAAATTTAATTTTCTATTCATTTATTTCTAAAATGTAAAACTCTATTTTTATTAGATCTTAGTAATATTAAAAAATAAAATAAGATGATTATTAAATCATCTTATTAAATTCAGTAATCATTATAAGTATTTTTCAAGTTGTAATTGTTCTTGAGAAATTTTATCAATTAATTCTTTAATTTCCTTTCTTAATTTATACAAAAGGTCCTTCTTTTTATTCAATTTTTCTAGTTTTTCTTTAGCTAAAGGATCAGATTTTTTCATCAATTCTGCTATTTGGTTATCAATATCCTCAATTATCAAATTAGACACCGATAGTTTCTTATACAAATCTATTCTCTTATTTATTTCGCTCTTATTTTCTTCGAAAATTTTAATTAATTCTTCCGCATTTTTTTTATCAATTATTTCTTCTTGCAAATCCATTTTAATTTGTTCAATTTGAGCAATCACATCAGTTCTTTCTTGCTCTAATTCTGCTATTTGTTTAGGAAACTCAGATTTATCTGCCTTGTAGTTTAATAATTCTTCAACTTTTTGCTTTCTTTGTTGGCTCTCTATTTTTAAATCTTCATATTCTTTTTTTAATTCTTCGTATTCCTGAGCATTATCAGGATCGTCAACCTTACTTTGAGTTAGATTCTCAATTTGTTCATCCGCATCTTCAATAGCTGTTTTTAAATCATCCAATTCTGATTTAGAAATAGTTTCAAGTTCAACGATTTTTTTATCGATTTCATCTTCGTTAACCTTAATTTCATTTTGTATTTTTTGTGCTTCTGAACTAATTTTTGGTGTTATATCATCTTTTTTAGTATCAGGTGTTTTGATTAAACCCTTATCTTTAAGAGAATTAAAAAGTTCAGTCAAATCCTTTTCTTTGATTTGTGTTTCAATCTCTTGTAAACTTTTTTGTAATGATTCTAATTTAAACATTTCTTCTATTTCTTCATCTGTCAAGTTGCTTAGCAATTCATCTTCTTTAGGGTCAGGCGTAACTTCTGGAAGAGATGGTGATACAACAGTGTCTTTAGTGTCCTCTTCTTCTATTTTGCCATCAGGAAGTGTTTTTCCTAAATGTTTAATTTCTGGTTTCTTTTCTTGTTCTTCTTTCTTTTTAGGATCTTCTGGTTTCTTTTCTTGTTCTTTGCCTTCTTCT
>NZ_JBSQBA010000006.1:0-69340 GCF_053851655.1 Mycoplasma sp. 327 | reverse complement strand
ACCTATAACATTTTACTATATATGTTAGGTGGCTCATTTTTGTTGCAATTTAACGAAAACTATTTAAGCATTTTATTTTAATTTCATCTTTATATACTTCTTACCAAACATATTACTTTCGTAACTTGCTTACCTAAAAAAATTCTAATATTATTATCAAAAGTGCTCGAATTCTTAGCTGCGCAAATAATTTAAATTAGATTAGTATTGATACTAACCGCCAAATATTTTTTTATAGCAATGAAGAATTATATTAATTATGCTAATTTACGAAATTGTTTTTGGTTTCTTATGTTGGTTCTCTTCAGTCACATTTCTTAATCAATTAACCTTAGCTGCTACAATTTCAAATATCCCTCATCTAACGAAATCAATTGAAAAATATAGAAAATATGACAATTCGAGACTCAAGGAGCTTGTATGATTATTTCGTAGCGGTATAATGATTACAAATGTTAGGATTATTAATCACATAAATGATAATCAATGCGCAGATAACATAGTTAATGAACCAACAATATTCCTTCCGCCAGCCCCTGGCAATGCAGCGGCTGTATAGAACCAACACCAAATAGGATTAATAAATAAAAATGTTAATGATGTAAGCAAAAATATTCTAGTAAATGTTGATGCGACCTGTGCTTTCATTAGACTTATTCATTCCAAAACAACGGGCAATCTAAGAAATTCAATAATCTCCCTATTGCCGAAATCTGATTGTCCATTTCTAACATCTTTAAGCATTTGAGTTACCTTATTAATTATTTGCGGATCAATTACTCCAGATTTTAGTTGAACATCAAACACTGATTGTATTAACTTTGGGTCACTTGATCTTAAATAAAACTCAATATTATGAGAAATAGATTCCTGTGTCCCTTTTGATGTAGCAGGTGAATAGGCAATACCAAAAATAACGCCTAACATAATCAATGACATACAAAAACCTGAAATAGTATGAAAACCTCTTAGAGCATAACCGTGTTTTTTTGCTTCTTCAAAATTATTTTTGCCTAGGTTACCAGCGACAAAATATGAAACATTAGATGAACAGGCAGAGGTAATAGCCGATGTTATTGATGAGAGACTCTCAACTAAACCTAAAATTGTAACTGCGTTAATTCCCATTCACTTTTCCCCGATTCCGGAACCGTTTGCCAAATCATCCGGAAAGGCTCTAGCTCAAATGATCATTCTAATAGGCAGAATAACCATTGCAACAATTGTTATTAACATAGCAGGAATGCGTTTTAATATTTGCTTTGCAATCGGCCTAGTTATATAGTGAATTTTGAAAATGTTAATAAATATTGGTCTATCCTTATAGTAAGTTAATAAGGAATCTGACAACAAACATACCAAGCCACTAACAATAGAACCAAAAGCTGCATAATAAGCATGACCCTTAAATGCATACAACAAAATAGAATTTATTGTAGCATTTGTAGCAAGAGTTAGACATGCTGAAATAAAAGCTAGATTTGAATGACCAGTTTCATTGAGTTGCATATTCGTGTTAAAGTTAAAGGATGTCAAAACTCACGAAATTGCAATAAGCATTAAATACATTCTTGCTTCATTTAGAGCTGCACCCTTAATCTTGGCGCCGCCAATAAGATGTATCAATGCAGTCGGCTGACTTCAAGAAGCCACAGCAAGCAAAATACTTATAAATAAATACATCCATATTCTAAGGTTCATAATTTGTTTAACCTTATCAAAGTCTTTTCTACCATAATATTGGCCAACAAACATACCCGCAATACCTTGTATAGCAAAAAATATTGTATATATAATTCCGGTGTAAGTATTGGCATAAGTTAAGGCATCAATTCCTGAAGGAATGTGACTTACCATAAAGTTATCTAAAAAACCATTTAAGCAAAACAAAATTTCACCAATAATTATTGGCCAAGTTTTTGAAAAATAGAGCTTTAAATCATGCTTAGATTGAGGCAGCAATCTTCTCAAATAATGCTTTTTTTCTTTCTTTAAAACATTAGATGACATAATTACTCCTTTCTAAAATATTTAAAATTTAAATTAAAGAATTCAAATCTTCTCCTTAATTTCTTTTAGTGTCAAATTATCATCAAAATCAATATTTTTTATTAACTTTAAAAAATCTTTTTTATATAAATATCTTTTTATTAACAAATCTGTTCTTTCTGGGTCAGAAGCTAAAAATATCATTTTATTAACATCATCACCTGAATAATGTCTAAGTTCCTTAATAACTAAATTTTTATTAAGATTGAGCATATATTTCTTTCTTTTATCATTGGCTCTTAAATGTGAAACTGAATTAACATACAACCAAAAGCCTACAAAAGCAGCAATTGCACCGTTTCGACCTGCGGTTCGTTTTTTTAATGATATAACGTCAGACTGATTAATAGCCTTCTTTATATTAGGGAAATATTCCTTACTAAATTTTGGCCCTGTGAGTTTAGATAAAGATAAAACAGGACATGAGGGATCTAATAATGGATTAACCAAATTTTTTGGAAACAATTTTATTAATATTTGCTTTTCTAATGTTGGATTATGTCCTATAAATGTAATTTCATTAATATCAATTTTTGAATTAATATCGTATATATGTTTTATTATATTTTGCTTCAATGTTGATCAAATGCCTTTTATTGATTTAATTTTTAAAAAATCAATAATAAATGTTCTTGTTTCGAATTTTCCATTTTGATTTAAAGCACCCACTGTATAAGCAAAGGGAGTATTAACTGGAATTGCTAATAATCTTGCAAAGGGATTTGATATCGCTTCAAAATCAATATATACATATTTACTATTCATAATTAGAATTATAGCACTTTTATCAGAATCGAAGGTTCTAAGAAACATTTGACAATATTTTTGATTTAAAATTAAGCATATTTTTTAAAAATGTTTTTATAAAAAATACAATTACTTCCAAATTTTAATTTTTGTAACTACTTATTTTATAAGTAAATTTGTAATATAATATTATGGCTATGGAATTAAAAAAATATATTAGAACAGTTAAAAACTTTCCTGAACCAGGTGTTAAATTTAAGGATATATCTCTTCTTTTGGCTAACGGTAATGCCCTAAATTACACAATTAATACTATGTCAGAATTAGCTAAAGATGCAGACATTATCGTCGGACCAGACGCTAGAGGATTCCTTTTTGGCACTCCTGTAGCCGCTAAATTATCTAAACCTTTTATTATGGTAAGAAAAAAGGGGAAACTGCCTGGCGAAGTTATTAGTTGTGCTTATGGTTTAGAGTATGGGCGCTCAATCCTTGAAATTCAAAAGGGATTAGTAAAACCGGGACAAAAAGCAGTTATTATTGACGATGTTCTAGCTACCGGAGGAACCTTAGAAGCAATAACAAAATTGTTAAAGGATCAAGGAGTTGAAATCCTAAAAATTATTGTGCTAATGGAACTTGACGGTTTTAATGCAAGAAAAAGATTAAACTGTGAAATTGATAGCTTAATTTTT
Organism: Mycoplasma sp. 327; assembly: GCF_053851655.1. NCBI lineage: Bacteria > Bacillati > Mycoplasmatota > Mollicutes > Mycoplasmatales > Mycoplasmataceae > Mycoplasma > Mycoplasma sp. 327. Next base: position 65,849 of record NZ_JBSQBA010000006.1, on the reverse strand, counting down.
ATAGATAAAGATAATAATAAGTAAGTTCTGCTAGAACTTATTTTTTGTATAATTTAATTTTATCGAGGAGGTATTAATGAAAAAATATAGTAAATATGAAGAAATTGAGTCAGAATATCGCTTTGACCTGGAAGATATTTTAGGTAATAAAACATATCAGCAACTTTTTGATGAATATTTTGCCTTGTTTGAGAAACAAATAGAAATAAAAGATTCAAAATATGATAATTTTGATAATTTTGTTGCTTCAATAAAACTAAATGAGGAATTCATTTTGTTGAGTAATAAAATTGAAAATTATCTATCGAATAAATTAAATATAAACATTATTGATCCTAAAATCAATGAGATGATAGCAACTTTTGAAGCAACAAATGCCAAATACGCAAAAAGATTGGGCTCAGAAATTAATCGTATTGATCGACATAAACAAAAAATTAAGGAATGGCTAAATAAACCAGAATTAAAGGAAGTAAAAAAAGATCTTGAGGCAATATTGCTTGAACTAGATCATAAATTGGATGATAAGATTGAAACATATTTAAACGATACAATCTCTGGTCATCCAGATGTAACTGAATTGTTTGGTGTTTTAACCGATAGTGAAATTACATTTGGCTATGCACACGATAGACATGGCAAAAAACATGAAATTACAAGAGCAAGCATGCAATCATTTAGAAAACACGCTGATGAACGAGTAAGAAAAGAAAGCTATTTTAATTATTTGAATGGTTATTTAAAACATAAACAAATTTTAGCCAAAATGTTATATCAATATATCAAGGAGTTATCGGTTAATGCCCTACATCGAAAATATCCTTCAACGCTTGATTCAATTTTGATGAATGACCATGTTGACAAAAAATTGCTTGAAATTATTTATGAAAGCGTAATTTCAAATATAGATATATTTAAAAAATATCATAATGCGCATGCTAAATTCTTTGAAGCTAAATTCAATAAAAAAATGGAATTATGAGATACTTCGCTTGATTTGATAAAAATCAAGAATTCATATTCAATTAAGGATGGCCAAAAAATATTAAAAGACATAACCTCGGTAATGCCATATGAATACCCAAAAATAGTTGATAGAGCTATCAAAGAAAGATGAATAGATTATATAAATGTTCCCTCAAAAAGATCGGGAGCATATTCAATTGGTTCAACGCATGGAATTAATAAGCTTTATATTTTAATGAACTGAGATAATACATTCAACTCTGTAAACACCTTGTGCCATGAAATGGGACACTCAATGCATTCATATTTTTCAAATAAAAACCAAAGTGTATATCGAAGCCAATACACTATATTCATAGCCGAAATAGCTTCAATATTTAATGAGTTATTACTAAATGATTATTTAATTTCAAAAGCAAAAACAGATGAAGAAAAATTCTTTTTACTTAATGAAAGCATTAATGACTTTGTCGTCACAGTATTAAGACAAACACATTGGTCTAATTTTGAATATGAGTTATATAATCGCATTGATAATAATGAACCTCTTAATTCATATGAAGCTATTGAAAAAATTTATGTTGATGTATCAAAAAAATATCAAATAAGTGAAAATGAAGTAAAAATTGGCAATCCAATAAATATTCATAGCGTTATGGTGCCGCATTTCTTTTCATATTTTTATGTTTATAAATATGCACTCGGTTACATTGTGGCAAACTTCTTCTTTCAAAAATATAAAGTCGAAGGAAAAAGCGCATTAGAAAATTATGTTAACAACTTTCTATCAGCAGGGGATAAAGATTGACCGGTTAATGTCTTAAGGGACGCTGGTGTCGATGTATATTCAAAAGAAATTTATAATATGGCTTTTGAAATTCTTGATGACAAGGTTAATGAGTATATAAAATTAGGAAACAAAATTTTTACAAAAAACAAATAAATAAAAAACTCACAATTAATTTTGTGAGTTTTAGTTTTTAAAATAAATATTTATTTTTATTTTGAATCATCAACATAGACAATTGTGAATCTAAGCGGTTCGCCGCCAAATTCTTCATCGAATAAAGTTTTTATATAAGCCTTATCGGCGCTTGTTTTGTATAATCTCAAGGCTCTTACATATTTTGCAAGATCAAATTTCTTTAAAATAGCTTCATTTTGAAACAAAGCCGGATAAATATGAGAATATGTAAAAATTGAGACTTCTGAATTTCCGTCAGATTTTTTAGTAATCGATAATTCAAGAATAATACCTTGCTTAGTTAATAAATAAACATCATAGGAATCTTTATTATTTTGTGAACTTTCTTCAATAACATATTGAAGCATTTCATTTGTTTTAGGGCGATTAAATGACCCTAGATCCAAACTGTTTTTTTGAAGCTCTTTACTTAAAATGTCAGTAATACCCTTAAATTGATTAAAAGCCTCATAAAGAGCAAACGTAAATCGATCAAGATTAAACAAAAACCATAATCAATTATCTTTAAAAAGTTTAGCTAATTCAGGGCGATATTTTTCCAAAGCAATGACCTTATTCTTTGAATTAAAATTATCATTTGATTTAAAAAATGCAATAACATTATTGGCATAAAGCAAATAATCTTTAATCTCGGTTAAATAGTTGTCATTTATCCTTTTTTGTTTTTGTATATAGGCATTTTTATCAGCGTTGTTTTTAAAGGCTAAATCAAGAAGTGAATTAACATATTCATATTTCAAAAAAACATCTCATTTTTTCTCTTTTTCATCATTAACAGCTATTGAGGATAATTTAGATTTGTTATTTTGCTGACTCGTATTTTGGCATGATATAACAGCAATTGGTGCAAATAATGTAGCAAGGGCTAAACCAGAAAGAATTATTTTTTTTCGCTTCATAATATTATATGTCCTTCAATATTAATAAACCAAGTGCTGGAAAATTATAGTTCTTAACAACAACATTCTCAAAAGCATCAAATCCACGTTTGTTATGATGAATAATCGCATTGTGAACAGCATCTGAAACTAACTTAATTGATATCTTCGAAGATATTGATTTAGGAAAATAAATCATTCTATCAAAAGTCAAAAAACTTTTATCACTTTTATTTTTAGAAATCAAAATTCTTAATAAGAACTTGTTTTTCTTAAGATAAAAAATATCATCTTTGGATTCAGGCGATTCATCTCCTTCTCTCAATTGATCCCAGTTGTTATCAATAAAATTTGCATCATTTGGTTCAAATTTTTCTGCGTGGTTTTTTAAAGCTGCGATAAATTCATCGCTATGCTTAACTTGACCAAAATCCGGAAATTTTCATCAATCCAAAAAAGTTCATGTAAATCTTTTAATGTTTTTTATAACAAATAGTCAATTTTTAGAATAAAAATCCCTTAAATTTTTAATGTTTTCCTCATTATTTTCATCGGTAAACTTTTTGGTTATTTTTTTTGCTTCATCAAAAAGCTTCTTCTCATCTTTTTGAGACTCAAGAAAATTTGTTTTTGCTACTTCATCGCCTTTAAATCTTAGGTCTATTAACTGCTTTATCAATAAGTTGGTTCTCTCTTCATCAGGATTTTCAATATTAGGAATATATTCAAAACCTTTAGGAATATTATTTCTTAATTGAGTGCTTGGCTCATTATTAATACATGAAACTAGCCCATATGATAAAGGTAAGACTGAAATAAATGAAGTAGATAAAATAATCTTATTAATTTTTTTCATCGATAAACCTCATAGTAAATTTAAATATTTTAAGTTCTTCTTTATTTATTTCATTTAAAACATCAGCTAGATCATCATTATATTGATATATTGCGTGAAATTCAATATATTTTTCATCAATGTATGGCTTAATAAAAGTTTTTTCATCAAATGGCTCATTTTCTAGTTCGGCATCTTCTTTTGCTGATTCTAAATTCGATTTGAAAGTTTTAACACGCTTCTCAAAAATTTTTTCTTCTAGTTGTTTTAGTTGATCTTCAATATTCATTTCATTTTTAAAAATAAGAATATCTGGAACTATCAAAAGTGTAGGGATTCCCTTATCTATAAATTTCCAAATCTTAATTACCTTGTTATTATCAAATAAAAGATAAACAATTTCCTTGTCTGTGAAGACATTATATTTTTTAAGTTCAGGTATATCCTTAAAAGGCATTTTAATCAATTTTTTAGGTGTATTATCTTGCACGCTAATAGAAAGAGAATTAAATTTTTTTCTAACCTCATTAAAGTATTCTTGCTCTTTGGCAAAAGTTTTATATCTATCGCCATAAGGATTAAAAATGTACTTAAATTTAGATAAATTATTCAACGTTCAATATCAATCATTTGATAATGTATTTTTAATAACCTGCATTGAAGTTAACGCCAAAGGACGATAATCTTGGTTTTTATGAACGCTATTTTGAATAAATACAGGATCATAAACAAAAGCATATTTTAATTCGTTAAATTTAGAATCTGATTTATTTTCTTGTTGAAAAATGTAAATATTTTTTTCATTAAGATTATTTTTAGCAAAGAAATCAAGCAATAAACTAATTGATTCATTTCTATAATATTCTTTTCTTTGTTTTTTAGGAAAATCGATAGAAGTATCTTTAATATTATTTATGTTAGCACAGCTAATAGCACAAAGCGGTAATATCGGCAAAACCAAGCTAGTTAGATATAACTTTTTCATAAAATAGTTTTTCTAATGGTTCTTTTTTAATTCCGGTATATAAGATATTGCCATTATGTATTAGGGTTACAGAGTTAACATATTTATCGATTTCAGCCAAAACATGGGAACTAATTAAAATTGTAATTTTTTCATTTTCATTAATATCTTTTAACAATGAAAAAAGTTCAAATCTAGCTGTCGGGTCCAAATTAGCTGCTGGTTCATCGAGAATTAATAGTTTGGGCTTATGCAATAGTGCTTGAATTAATAAAATCTTCTTTTTTTGTCCAGAAGAAAATGTATAAGGCCTTTCATACAATAACTGTTCTATATTAAAAAATTTAAGGTAGTTTTTAATTTCATTAATAGCATCAGTTTTTTTGATATTTGATAGTATTGAAAGATTGTAAAGATAATCAAAAACGGTTAATTCTTTCGGAAATTCAGCAACTTCTGGAACATATCCAATAATTGAACGCGCTTCTGCTTTTTTAATATTAATATTATTTATTAAAATATCACCCTCATAATTTGCATATGCACCAATAATTGTTTTTATTGTTGTTGTTTTACCGGCACCGTTTTCTCCGATAAAGGCATGAAATGCACCATGCTTTATAGCAAAATTAATTGATTTAATTCCGCGATCAGTTTTTGGGAAGATTTTTTTTAGATTAATGATTTCTAGAATATTTTCCATAATTACTTGTAATCCTTTCTCTTGTATAAAGCAAAAACTGAAGCAAATAATACACCAATCAAAATTACTCATAAAATAAAGTAAACATTTTTATTAACAATTTGTTTTTCACGATTTATAGCAAACACTTTATCCGCAGATTGGAAAAGATAGTTTGTAGGGCTTGTTGTTAACTCGTATCTAATTAAAACTTTTTCATTCTTAACAAAAAGTCTCTTTTCAAACCCTGCATATCCTCCGATGTAATAATTGAAACCAGCTATTTTTAATTCAATTTGATTATCGCCATATGAACTTGAACTTTTTGGATTTTTTATAACTGCTTCAAAAATTTTATTATTTTGGTAATTAAAATATATATAGTTTAGTAATGCAACGCCTAAATATATTTTTCTCTCTATTTCTGATTGCAATTTCTTTTCTTTAACAGCGTTTTCGTTGAATACTGTAACATTTGAATTCAAATATTGATTAATTGGACTTTCTAAATTATTTATAAAAGTAGAAATACCTTTTGTTAATTCATTATGCAAATCAATAACATTTTCAGATGTTTTATTCTTTATAAAATCATCAACAAATCTTTTAGCTATATTGTTAAAAATTTTATCATTTAATGCTTCATAAACATATTGTCATTTTAATCTCCCTACAATATTGTTTTCGGCAGAAAATTGTGAGTTATCCTCAGGGAATGAAATATTAACGCTAGATGCTCCCTCTCTCGCATAAATAATATCAGTATTAATAGTATTAGGTATAACTGAATTAGATTTTAACAATCCTGGAACAATATACTTTTCAATATTACCTTCTTTGGATGTAACCGTAAATTTAGGCAATTTAGGATTTTCGTCTAACTTATATTTATATAAAATGCTATCTAGATTGTTATAATAAATATAATTATCTTGATTTGAGTATTTAGTTTTGCTAATTGACTCAAAAACATTTTGGTTTTTAGTATTAAAAATATCTAGTAATTGATATGGAATAGATAATCATGAATAAAATTGCCACTCACTCGATGAATTATTAGCAAGTTTCATTACCTCTCTAAGATATGAGACTTGCTCGTTTGAAAATTGCTTATTTTGAGATCCGTTGGGAATAATTAACAACTCATCCTTATTATTGTTTATAAAATATGGTTCAACATTTGCTTCATTGCCAGAGAAGTGATATGGATATTTCTTATTAATAAAGTAAGCAGCGTTATTAACATTTGTTGTTGCGTTAGCTGACAATAAAGAACCACCAAGAGCTAATGGAATAAAAAACACCAAAGGCAATGTAATAGCAATTTTTTGGCTTAGTTTATATCCTATTAGCGCTGTAATTAAAGCAATCATTAAGTAAGATGCTAAGGAGATAACAAAAAATAATAGCGAATATAAAAACAGATTTGCTCCTGAATATAATGCGTATGTTGACAATAATGAAGAAATAAAAAGAACTGTTGATCATAATAAACCGAAGTATATTAATGATAGTAATTTGCCTAAAACCAGCCCTTTTCTTGAGATCGGTTTAGCAATGCTAACAAGCTCTAATCCTTCCTGTTCGAAATCTTTAAAAATATTTAGCGCCTTAATAGATGCAAATAATACAGTTACTATAAGAACAGAAAAAATATAAAGATATGAAGCAAGCGTCAAATATTTTTCGCTAATCACAAATTTAAATACAAAACCAACTATAAATGAAAAAATTAAAGTTATAGCAGGAATGATAATCGAACTTTTCTTCTTAAAAACAGTATTAAATGCAAATTTCGAATATTTAAATGCTGAAGTTTTCATTTTTTAGACCTTTCAAATTTATAATATATAATTATATATTAAATTAGTAATAATACATATTTTTTATAATTATAATTATATTTTTAATGCAATTTTTTAAACAAAAATGTAAATAAAAAACCACTGATAGGTGGTTTTTAATATATTATAAATTAGTTCATTTCAGTATTATTCTCATCTGTTTGTGGGGTCGTATTTTGTTGTTGTTGCTGTTGTTGCTTCTTTATGAACTCCATAGCTTGAGACATTTTTTGTTCAAAATCATTTATTTTCTTTTCTAATTCATCATAATTTTTATCATTCAATTCTTTTTGGATATCTTCCTTAACCTTTTTAATTTCAGAAAGTTGTGATTCCTCTATTTTTTTAGCTTCTTCTGATTCAAGAGTTTTGTCAATTTGATGAATTAATTGTTCTGCTCTAACAGTCAATTCAATTTCGCGACGTTTTTTCTGATCAGCTTCTCTATTAAGTTCGGCTTCTTGCACCATTTTTTCAACATCTTCCTTCGATAATGAAGATGTATTTTGAATAGTAATGCTTTGTTCTTGATTTGTCTTTTTATCTTTGGCTGTAACCTTGGTAATACCATTAACATCAATTGAAAAACTTACTTCAATTTGTGGCACTCCTCTTGGTGCAGGGCTTATTCCGCTAAGATCAAATCTTCCCAAAAATTTATTATCTTGTGCCATTTGTCTTTCACCTTGTGTAACAACAATCGATACAGAGGTTTGATTATCTGCGGCAGTTGAAAAGATTTGACTTCTTGTTACAGGAATAGTAGTATTTCTTGGGATTAAAGGTGCGACAATATCTCCCTCAACAACAATACCTAGGGTCAACGGAGTAACATCAAGCAATAGAACATCTTGAATATCGCCAGCAAGAACTGCACCCTGAATAGCAGCACCAACACTAACTACCTCATCAGGATTAATTGAATTATTTGGTTTTTTGCCAGTAATATCAGAAACTATTTTTTGAACAGCTGGCATTCTTGTTGAACCACCAACCAATAAAACTTCGGTAATATCATTTCAATTTAATTTTGCTTCATTTAATGCATCAAGCAATGGCTTTTTAGTTTTTTCTAATAAGTCCGAAGTCATTGCCTCAAATTCTGATCTTTTTAGCTCTAATTCAACATTAATTGGACCATTTTCATTCATAGCTAAAAATGGAAGTGAAATGTTTGCAACCAATGATTCTGAAAGTGAAATTTTTGCTCTTTCTGCTTCTTCTTTCAATCTAGCCATTGCCATCTTATCATTTCTAGCATCATATTTATACTTATTGCTTATTTCTTTAATTAGTCAATCAACAATTTTGTGGTCTCAATCGTCACCACCTAAATGATTATCGCCAGAGGTTGATAACACTTCAAATGTTCCATTTTCCATTTCAAGAATAGAAACGTCAAAAGTACCGCCCCCAAGGTCAAATACTAATATTTTGTGATTTTCATCTTTTGACTTATCTAACCCAAATGCTAATGCTGCTGCAGTTGGTTCATTGATAATTCTAACAACATCTAGACCTGCAATAATACCGGCATTTTTAGTTGCTTCACGTTGCGCATTATCAAAATACGCTGGAACTGTAATAACTGCTTTTTTAACTGCGCTCCCAATTTTCTTTTGCGCATACTCTTTCATATATGAAAGAATTAAGGCACTAATTTCCTCAGGTTTATAATCTTTTTGATTTGCTTTAACAGTTTTTGAACCACCCATTAATCTTTTAATTGAGGCAATACTATCTGGATTTGTCTCTAATTGTCTTTTTGCACTCTCACCAATTATTGTTTCGCCGTTTTTAAAGGCAACAACAGATGGGGTAGTTCTCTTACCATTTGGATTTTCTAAAACCTTAGGAGTTCCGTTTTCAACAATCGAAACCACAGAGTTAGTTGTACCAAGGTCAATTCCTAAAATAACTTCTTTTGTCATATTCTTTATCTCCTTTTTTTAAATTTAAGATTAAGATTTTTTACATATTTAAATCATCTTTCAATAATTTATAAAATAATTGTACCATATTTTTTAGCACTTTAATAAAATGAGTGCTAATTTTTATTTTTATTATTAAATTTCATTGATTAGCGAATTATTGCTAATTGATTTGTTATCTCTAAAAACCTTGGATATATAAAAAAATGAGGTTTTAATTTTCGCCTCATTTTTTATATATTTCTTTTTGCTCCTCACTGAAGCAATGACCTCTAACATCGGATTCATATTTTGCGCACCTTGAAACAATATATGAAAATGCTTTATCAAAATTTTGAAAGCTTAGTTGTCTTATTTTTTCTATTCCTTCTCATCTACGACCCTGACTTATCTTATCAGCAACATAAAGAATCTTATCAAGCAACGATAATTCTATATCTAATGAAGTATGCTTTTTAATTGCTGAGAGGACTTCCGGATTATTATATTTATAAACATCTCTTAACCAAAAAAAGGCTGTGGTTTGATGCAATTTATATGGCTCCAAATTTGTTCGACTAAATCCGTATTTTTCCAAAAAATCATATGCATCTTGTTCATTCCAATTCTTGGTTATATCATGAGCATAACCCGCTTGGTAAGCATTTTTTATTTTATAATTATTTAATTTTGCAAGCTTTATAGCAAATTCTGCCGTCCATTTTAAGTGAAAATATCTAAATTGCTTTTCTTTATCTTTAATATCAAAGATTAGATTTTTAGCAATTTCCTCAAAATATAAAAAATTTTCACCGATGTATTTTTGCACTCTATCTTCTACTTGCGAAAAATCACCTTTTCTATATTTTGTTGAAGAAAAATTATAAATAGTATTGTTCAAAATTCTTACATTAAATTTTTTCGCATTAACTTTTGAAAACTTATTACCGCGGTTAAATGCACAAATTTTTACTTTATTAGCAATCTCATCAATTTTTTTTCATTTATTTAACATGGGTACATTATCAGTGCCAATAAATAAATAAAGTTCATCATTAGGGAATTTGCTTCTAAAATAATTTATTGTATCAATTGTGTATGAATTACCTTTTCTATTGGTTTCAAACTCAGACAAAAACATTTTATCTTCCAAGACCATATTGATCATATTAATGCGATGGTTATTAGCAACATACTCACTACTATTCTTAAAGGGGTTTTTATTAGTGGGCACAAAATATAACCTATCTAATGAAAGCTCATTTATTGCGAATTTTGCTAAGCTAATATGGCCTTTATGAATTGGATTAAAACTACCACCATATATTCCTATTTTCATTTAATCCTCCAAACTAATTCTCTTGTTTTTTGTCTTTGAATTCTTTCTTAGAAATTTTATATTGTCTGTATTGATATTTTTTTCCATGCTATATTGATATAAAGTTTTTAATAAATTATTACCATTTATAAAATTTTGTTCATTAATTATTTTTTCAACCATATTTTTTGAATCGCTAGAAAGTATATCAAATGAAGAATCAGAATTAAAAATTGTCCTTAAATTACCAATACTTACCCCCAAACCACGAAGTGGCTCTTCATCTCACAAAGAATCAAAAATCAATTCAACATTTTTTCATATCAAATCAAAGTTGCTAGTTCAAGTTGAAATGCTTTTGTTTTTTGAAATCCATATCTTATTTTGACGTCTTAGCATAACAGAAACTTGTTTAGCCTCTAAATTTGCGTCACTCGCTCTAAGACATACATTTTGAGTAATTTTCTTTAATTCATTAAGTAAAAAAAGTCTATCACTAGAGTCATCAGAAATAAATGTTTTGCTATTACTTATACTTTTAGCATCGCTATAAAATATATGATCAATCCCTGTATTAATTCCCTTTAAATTTTCAACAAGTTTAAAATAATTTTTGCCAAAAACGCTTCTTAAAAAAATATCATTATCACAATTTACTAAATCTGCTCAAGTCTTAATGTTATAACTAATTATTTTTTTCGAATTAGCTTTACCAATACCAAAAATTTTTTCAACACCTAAATCATAAAAATGTTTTTTAATATCTTCCTTTTTTGTTTCCAAAATACCAAATGGTTTTGCCTTGTTTGTAGACATTTTTGCTAAAAATTTTGTATAAGAAATACCTATTGAGCAAGGAATGTCAAATACATTAAGGATATCATTTTGTATTTTTCTAGCAAAATCTATCGCATTGCCATTCTTTTTAATATTATTAGTAACATCTAAGTAACATTCATCAATTGAATAAACTTCCAACATATTAGAATAGTTTGTTTTTATAAAATTAAAAATTTTTTTAGACATTAAAGAATAAAGTTGATAATGAGGTGAAATAACAATTAAATCCTTAATCTTATCTCTTACTTTAAAAAGGGGATCTCCACTTTTAAAGCCTTGCTTTTTTACTTCATAAGACATAGCAGAAATGATTGCTCTCCTTGAATTCAAAGCAATTACCACTGGTTTGTTTTTTAAATTTTCATTCTTTGATCTCTCGCAACTTACAAAGAATGCATCCATATCAATATGAAATATAACCTTAGCCATTTAATCCTTTTTTAAAAGCGCGATAAACTATTGAGGCGCATTCTAAACGATTAAGATGAACCTTAACATTTTCAAATACCAACAATTTACCTAAATCAATATTTATGTCTATTTGTTCTTCTCTGTTAATTAATTTAAAGTACTCTTCCAGAATACATAAAATTTCGCTCTTATCTTTATTTAAAACTTGATCAATCATCAATTCCACACTTGAAATAAAGATAGCACATCCGGTTGCATAATACTTTGCATCAATTAATTTATCATTTTCAAATAGTAAATTTAGCTCTATATCATCAACGCAAACTCTTGAATGTTCTTTTATACCATTTCCTCTTGGAATAGATAAACTGTGCTTTGGTTCAGAATAAGAATTAAATATTATTTGTTGTTTTTCTTGGGTACTAAATGATTTCAATAAAATTACCCCCATTTTTTAATTCCTTAATTAATTTATCAATATCCCCTTTATTGTTATACATTGCTAACGATATTCTTACATATGAACTACAATATTTGTTTGTATCTTTAAATTTATAAGCGCAAAAAGCACCAGATCTCACATAAATATTTCTGTTCCCTAGATATGATGCGACATCCTGGGCCGGAACGCCTCTAATATTGAACAAAATTATCGTATCGCCTTTTTTAGAATCAATTAAAACATTAGGCAAAGTTTGCAATTTCTCATAGGCATATATCGCAATTTCTTTCTCATATTTAAATAATTCTGTAACATTAAAACTTTTAAAAAACTCAATTGCCTTTCCTAATTGGATAATGCCAGCAAAATTTGGTGTGCCGGGTTCTCACTTAGAAGATGAATTTCTCATTACTCAATTATTTGATTCTAAAATATTTTGCACCTGGCCACCACCCCATTTTGAAGGCCGAAGATTTTTTAAAATATTATTTTTTATAGCTAATATTCCAGTCCCAGTTGGGCCATATAATTTATTGCCAGAAAATGCAATAACATCGCAATAGCGAAAATCAACGCTACTATGTACAATAGCTTGGGCTGCATCGTTTATTAAAATAATGTTATTTTCTCGACAAAGTGAGTATATTTTCTTAATATCAAGATTTATTTGAAAATTATTTGTTAATTGAGGTAAAACAATAATTCGTGTATTTTTATTAATAGATTTTATAATGTCCTCACCGTCAAAACAATATCTAAATCTTATATTTTTAATACTAAAATTTTCAAGAAAGGGAACAATTGCAGAAGAATGGTTAAAATAAGTAAATAATATTTCACCACTCTCTACAACCTTTGAAAGCATCTGCGCCACCAAATTTAAACTTTCAGTTGTACCCGAAGTAAAAATTATCTCTTCAGGATCAGCATTAATAAACATAGCAACATCACGTCTAATTCTTTGTAGATCACTGTTTAATTTTATTCCTAGTTTCGAATCAGCAGTACGAGTTGAAATTGAATACTTTTCATAAAATTCCATCCCTTTTTTTATCACTACACTAGGCTTAAATGTTAAGGCAGCGTTATCTAAATAGATAATATTAGGATTATTTTTAAACATAGGAAAAATTTTTTCTCTTTGTTCATTAGTCATTTTTTTTCTCCTGTTTAACAAAAAAAGAAAGATATTCAATATTTTTTGACTTCTCCCCACGGATTGGGCTCTCAATAATAGGCTTTAGTAATATAAAATTATTTTCCCTAGCCATATTAATCACTTTATTAATTATATATTCATGATGTTGTTTAGGAACATATCCACCAGGTTCAACATATTTGCTGCTTGCTTCAAATTGAGGTTTAATTAAAGCAACTAATAAAACACCATTACCAAAGGTCCTATTGCAAACCTCAAAAACATATTTTAAACTTATGAAAGAAACATCGCAAGTCACTAAGTTTATATCCTCACCGAATAAATTATTATTTATTACCTTAAGGTTTGTCTTTTCATATACAACGACCTTATCATTTATTCTTAAAGAAAAAGCTAATTGGTTTGTGCCTGAATCAAGAGCATAAACCTTTCTTGCTTTGTTTTCTAATAATACTTGAACAAATCCACCTGTTGAAGAGCCAATATCTAAACAAACTTTATCCTCCACGTTAATACCATATTCCTTAATTGCTTCTTTCAATTTGTATGCCCCACGTGAAACATAATTATCCTTTTTTTGTTTAATGGTAATAACACAATCATCACTAAATCTTAATGTTGGGTAAAAAACTTTTTCATTATTTACAATTATCCTTCCTTGCATTGCTAAAGAATCGATGGTTTTTTCATCCAATAAAAATTTTTCCTTTATTAACTGTTTCAAGGTTTTTTTCATATTATTTATTAATTATTTGTTTAGAAATTTTATCGAGAATTTTATTAACAAATTTATAATCATTGCCGGGTGAAAAAAGCTTAGTAATATTAACCAATTCATATATCACTACGCTACTATCATTGTAAGTTAGTTCATAAACACCAAATATTAATATTGCTCTAATTAATGGGCTAATTCGCTCCCACTCCCATGTTTCTAGTATAAACTTCTCAATAATTTTTTTTAAGGTTTCATATTTTGACTCTATTATTTGCAACGCTTGTATTTCACAAGGATTTATTTCATTTAGAGGATTATTAACAATAACGCTCGTATCTAAATGCACACTAAATAGTTCTGATTGATAAAGATAAAAAATGATGTTTTTTCGATAATTATACTTTTTAACTAGAAAATTGCCTTTCATGCTTATTTGTTTTTTTTCTTTCATTACTTCTCCAAGAAATTTATTAATTTAATCATTTTTTTATCTTTATTTTTAGTTAGCGTAAAAACTACACCATTAAACTGACACTTATTGTTTGATACTTTAAATGGCAATCTTGCATCATATCTCATTTTTTGATAAACTTCTTCAAAATTAGAACCAATAGCGCAATCCCTTGGGCCGCACATTCCGGCGTCAGTTAAATAATATGTTCCATGTGGGAGAATTTTAGCATCATTTGTTTGAATATGTGTATGGGTACCGATAAGTGCATCAGCTTTTCCATCAACATACAAACCAAAAACAGATTTCTCTGATGTTGTTTCGGCATGAAAATCAACTATATAATAATCAGCTTTATATAAGCTGTATACCTCATCAAACTTATCAAAAAAGTTATTGGCAACCTCTTGTTTCCAAGGTTGCAATAGGGGATTAAAAGTTATCCCCATAAATGATATAACAGCAATTTTATTCCCTTTAACATCAAATAGTCTAATACCTGACCCTGGATAGCCTTGATCTATGTTAACAGGTCTAATTAAGTCATTATTATCAATTATATCCATTATTTCATGTTTAGCTCAAACATGGTTACCCAATGTAAAGGCATTAACCCCCGCATTTTTTAATTGAAAGTAATGTTCAGGAATAAAGCCCTTTCTACCAGAAACATTTTCAGATTGTGCTATTACAAAGTCTATATTCTCGTCTTTAATAATTTTGTCTAAATTCTTTATAACAAAATCAATACCTGGGTTTCCAAATATATCACCAAGAAATAAAATGTTTATATTCTCTTTTTTCATAGTTTTAAATTATATATAATTTAACGTTTTTTAGGTTAAACAAGTCTTTATAAGTAAACACATTTTTAATAAACATTAGACATTGTTTAATTTTTCAATGACCTGATTATAAATTTCACTATAGAGTTCATTATTTGTTTGTAATAATAGCGATAAATTAATTTGACCTTGGGCAATATTTTGGCCATTATAGTTATATCATGAACCTTTACGAGAAATAATCATAAATTCCTCTGCTAATTGAATAATCTCATTAACCCTTGATACACCTTTTGAAAATACAATTTCAATTTGTGCACTTTTGTATGGTGGGGCTAATTTATTCTTAACAACCTTACATTTAATTTGATTCCCCGTTATATCACCGTTGCTAGTTATATTTTGTGACTTTCTTACCTCAAGCCTAATCGAGGAATAGAACTTAAGCGCCTTACCGCCAGTTGTAGTTTCTGGATTGCCAAACAACACTCCAATTTTTTCCCTTATTTGATTAAGAAATATAATCGTTGTTTTATTTTTAGATAATGTACCGGTAATTTTTCTTAATGCTTTCGACATTAATCGAGCTTGAGCACCAATTGTTTGGTCTCGCATTTCGCCATTTAGTTCAACTTCTGGAACTAATGCAGCCACTGAATCAATAACAATCAAATCGACTGCACCAGTTTTGGCTAATCTGTCAGCTATTTCTAATGCCTCTTCACCGGAATTTGGTTGAGCTAGAATTAAATTTTTAATATCGACGCCAAGGTTTTTAGCATATATTGGGTCAATAGAATGTTCAGCATCAATAAAAGCAGCAATGCCGCCATTCTTATGAATTTCAGCAATTGCATGTAATGCTAATGTAGTTTTTCCGCTGCTTTCAGGACCAAATATCTCAACAATTCTGCCTCTTGGTCATCCACCAATTCCGAGAATATTATCAATGTTTAAAGAACCGGAACTAAAAGTTTCTGGAATTATGTTAGGTTCTTCTCCTAATAACATAATTGATTCCTTACCGAATTCTTTTTCAATTTCCTTCAAAATTTGATCAATATTAACAACCTTTTTTATGTTTGTTTCATTCATATTTTTGCCTCCACTAATATTTTGCAATACTCGCTTTTAAAGTAGGGTATTTTAGGAAAAAATAGCGAAAACAGAAGAAAAAAATATAAATTTGAATTATTTAGAAACAGCAAAAACTTGCTCAAGTTTTTTAATTGCTCAATCCTCAATTAAAAAGGAAAATGTAACATTTTTAGTATCATTATTTTTATAAAAAGTATCAATAATTTTGTATGAATAAATGCCCTTTATTGACTTAATTTTTTCAATGATTTTTTCAACAGTTTCGTGTTTATTTAGTTCAAAAGTAATATCCCTTGTTTTTATAGGTTCATGTCGATAATTAATAAAAGTATTAGAATCATTTAATAATTTATCAAGCATTATTTCTACAAAAATATAATCTGAGTTAATAATTTGGGGATGAATTTTAGCTATATATCCAATCATTTCTGACCCTAGATAAATAACACATGATGCGTTGGGATGAAAAATTGTGCTATGTGTTTTTTTAAACTCTAATTGTTTATTAGTCAATGACATAACATCTTGTTTAATTTCAGCAAATGATTTAATATTTGAACAAAGACCCAAAATATTCATTTTGCGCCCGATCATTCCGATATCAAAATAAGACCCTTTTTTAAAACCTTGTTTCTCATTATGAATAGCCACCTCATTCAAACTATGAATAAATGATAGACGAACCTGCGAGTGATCATAATTTTTTGCATCCAC
Organism: Mycoplasma sp. 327; assembly: GCF_053851655.1. NCBI lineage: Bacteria > Bacillati > Mycoplasmatota > Mollicutes > Mycoplasmatales > Mycoplasmataceae > Mycoplasma > Mycoplasma sp. 327. The sequence continues at coordinate 48,849 of NZ_JBSQBA010000006.1, read as the reverse complement.
TGCATTCAAAATTTCTCTGATATTAAAAGGGTCGAAAATATTTTCCTCAGGTTTTATTAGTGTATATGTTCTAACATTTGAATAATTTTTATTTGCTAATGTTCTATAGTATTCATAAACGTTGTTAATATCATAATTTAATCTTGTTATTTTAGGTTGTTTTAGTGGAAAATTATCATAACCATAAAATCTAAAGACCTCCTCAACGAAATCTTGCAAAGTATTTAAATCATAGCGATAAGTTGGAAAAACAACAACTGATTCATCATTTTTAAATTTAAAATCAAGTTTAGATATTTTTTTCATTACATCATTAAACTTTTTAGTTTTATTAATTGAAAACCCTGCGCATTTATTCAAATATGATTTATCTATTAAGATACTCTTCTTGTGGGTTTTGGGAACATTGATTTGATGCGAGTAATCAGTTAAATATTGAGCTAAAAAATTATAAGCCAAAATCAAAGAGCCATCCGATATCTCACGACTTGCACGCATTGATGAATTTGTATTTAATTTGATTTGCTTAGCATTTTTTCTAACACTCATAATATTAAACGAAGCAAGTTCAAATATAACTTTTTGAGATTCTTTCTTAAATTGATATTGTTCTAAACCTATAGTAGCAGCAATAGATATAGGCGTTTCATTATTAAACACACAAAGCGCATTTTTTAATTCAACTTCTTTATTACCTAAAATATTTAGCTTACCGCTATAATAATCAACATTAAACACATTTGATTGCAGGTCTTCTTTATTATAAATATGACATGGGACGCCGGCAAATAAAAGCACTAAGTTGGTAAGGTCTACAGCATTATTGAATGTTTTAATGTTATGTCTTCATAATAGCATTTGTTCTTGTAATGAACATCTTAAATTACTATTAGACGCTTCAACCAATGAAAAAGAATGAGTATCATTTAACTTTTTGACCTCAAATGAAGAAATCAAGTTAGGGTTTGCCTTTTTTGGTCATTTTATCTCGGTATCAAAAAATGCTGCTAATTCTCTAGCTATAACAAGATAGCATTGCGCATCAGCACGGTTAGAAAGAATTGAAACTTCAATCATATAATCATCTAAATCAAAATAGGTTATTGGGTCGATATTTAAATCTATTTTATCTAATTGAAATATTTGATTGCCAAATTCCTCTGGAATTACATTCGAATTAAAACCTAATTCATCCAAACTCACAAACATACCTTCCGAAGTAATGCCTTTCATTTTTCTTGGAGCAAAGATAATTTCTTTGCTTCTCGAACCAGGAACAAAGGAAAGAACATACTGACCTTTTTTCATATTGGTTGCAGTTGTTTGAATAATAGCTTTATGTCCGTCACTATATTCAACCTCGCACACTGTTAAACGATCGGCTTGAGGATTCTTGTATGTATTTGTAACATGACATATTTTTATACCTTCAACATCACTGAATTTATAATATTGTTCCACTTCAAAACCAATTGAATTTATTGCTTCAACAACATCCTCGATAGTATGAGTTTGTAAATTAGCTAGTCTACATAATGTTTTAAATGAAAAAATCATATTCTTAACTCCTTAAACCTCTATTTAAATTGATTTAAAAATCTTTTATCATTGGTATATAACTCTCGAATGTCTTCAATACCATATTTAATCATTGTAATTCTTTCAATTCCAATGCCAGCTGCAAACCCGTTCATCATATTAGTATAACCAGCAGATTTTAAAACTTTATCATTTAACATGCCTGCCCCCAAAACCTCAATTCATCTATTTTTGAAAAAAATATCAACCTCAACACTAGGTTCTGTAAATGGAAAATATGATGGACGAAGCCTAATTTTTATGTCTTCCTCAAGTACATAAGAAAGCATTTCTTTCAATGTATACATTAATGACGCAAAGGAAACATTACCCACGCTCACTAAATCAAGTTGTGTAAATTGATGAGTATGTGTTTTATCTTCTTCATCATTTCTATAAACCTTACCAATGGCAAACTGTGAAAATTCCTTATTAGCAAATTTCTCAAGTGCACGAGCGCTTATTCCTGTATTATGTGTTCTTAAAAGCTCATTATTATTTAAATATAAGGAATCCTGCATTTCTCGCGCTGGGTGTGATGCAGGAATGTTTAAATTCTCGAAATTATATCTATCATTTTCAATTTCAGAATAACTTAGCTCAATATAACCATTAAATAAAAGCCACTCTCTAAATTTTTGAGAAACAAGATTAACGGGATGAATTGAACCTTCATTTTCAACAGGAGTGGCATAATCCACAAAATCTTTTTCTAGTTGTTTTTGGATTTCTAAATTATTAAGTTTATCCTTTGCTATATCAAAAAAGTCTTCTGCTTGTTTTTTTAATTCTTGAATTTTTTTACCTATTTCTGGTTTTAATTCCTTAGAGGCCGTTTTTAATTGCTCCATTAATTGTTTTAATTCAGGAGAATTATTAAATTGATTTTTAATATTTTTTAAGTCTTCTAAATTATTGATTTTATCCAAATTAAACATTGTTGTTCTCCTTTTTTTTAACTATTTCTCAGTATTGTTTAACTTTCTTTTCTCAACCTTGGCCTTGATATTCATATGTCTTTAAATTTATCAATTCATTAGGCAGATATTGTTGCTGGACTCAATGATAAGGATAATCATGAGGATACTTATATTTCTCTTTTTTAAAACTTGCAGACAAATTAAATTCCTTAAGATAGTAAGGAGGCTGATAAATTAAATTACGTTCCAATATTTTTTTAGTTTGTTGTATAGCAAGATATCCTGAGTTTGATTTGGGGCTCAAAGAAATATTAAGAATTGCAAAACCAATCGGCAAATAACCTTCTGGTAATCCTAATCGCTCGAAACTTTCAATTGCTGCTAGCGTTTGTGGGCCGACCATTGGATTTGCTAACCCAACATCTTCATAAGCAGCGCATAACATTCGACGAAATAAATCGCTAGTGTCCCCAGTTTTTAAAATTAATAGCCCTCAATACAAAGCAGCATCAGGATCGGAACCTCGCAATGACTTATGAAAAGCACTTAGCAAATCATAATGATTATCGGCATTATTATCACTTGCAAAATTTATTGAGGGGACCAACTCTTTAATTTTTCCCAATGTAATATTATCACTTGTACTAAGTTTACTTATAAGATCAACAATATTTATGGCTCCTCGAAAATCACCGTTAGCCTGTGTGGCAATAAAATCTTGTATTTCAACATTTTTTAATCAGTCGAATTTCATTTGTATAGATATCTGTTGTAGTCTTTTTTTAATATCTTGTTGCGTTGGAAAATCCATTTCAATAATATGAGTTCTTGAACGCAATGCTGGTTGTATTTTAAAATAAGGATTTTCAGTAGTTGTGGCATAAATGGTAATAAAACCGTCTTCTAAGTAAGGCAACAAAATATCTTGTTTATCTTTATTTAATCTATGCAGCTCATCAATTATTAAAATGTCATTATTTTTGATTTTTGTAAGTAAATCATCCTTCTTATCAATAGCAGCATTAAAAAAATCATAATTAACATTCATTTGATTAGCAAGAATTGAAGCTATTGTAGTTTTGCCACAACCTGGTTTACCATAAAAAATAAATGAAGAAAGGTCTTTATTTTTGATTATAGAATTGAAAAGGTTTCTTTTAATTTTTGAACAAACAAAATCATCTAAATTATTAGGGCGCAACTGATTAGATAGGTTTAATTTCATATTACTAATTATAATTGAAATTAAAAAACTATAAGAATATTCTATGATGGTGTTTTAAAAGCAACTCTCATTCAATTTTACCAATAAAAAAGCGCACACTTTCGTGTGCACTTATTTATAAAATAAATTTATTTTGTTTCCTGTGTTGTAGTATCAACCACTGGTTTTGGGGTCGCTTCCTTCTTAACAAATTCTTTTTTAACTGGACCAATATAAGGCAAAATAGCAACTAATCTTGCTCTTTTGATTGCCAATGCTACCGCTCTTTGGTGTTTAGCACATGTTCCAGTTATTCTTGAAGATATAATTCTTCCTTGTAGATTTACTAATTTTGATAATAGTTCTTCATTTTTATAATCAACATAAGCAACAGGTAATTTATTTGAACAAAATTGACATGGACGTTTACGAACGAATAATTTCTTACGAACAATTCTCGCCATTTTTTTCTCCTTTATTTAAAAGTCTCAACTCAAACCATCTATGGCATCATCAACATCACTTGTATGTTCCGTAGATGCTTGTTCACTAGTTGGAACCTTGTTATTTTCTTCATTGGAAATGCTAAACTCTTTAAAATTATTTTTTCTTCTAGCCTCAGTAACTTCTCGCGATTCAAGAGATTGTATTTTATCAGCACTAACAACATAATTATTAATTAATTGCCCATTTTGATCAGTTGTTCTTGTTGATTGGAAAGTTCCCTCAACTAGCATCAACGACCCTTTATCTAAAAATTTGTTAATAAATGATGCATTGCTTCTTCACGCTACGCATGGAATAAAATCCGCAACAGGTTCAGAGTTAGGCGTCGAATATGTTCTAGTTACAACAATTGTAAACCTTGAATATTCAACACTTGAAGCAGTAATCCCCTTATATGGCTTTGAAGCTAGTCTTCCGACTAAAATAACTTTGTTCATAACTTTTGCCTCCAATAAAATAAAATTAACTATTTAGCCACTGGTTGTTGTTTTTTAATGTATGGTCTTCTTTGTTCATTTCTTCTATCATTTGATGTTGCTTCTTTGTTTTCATTTTTATCAAATGATCTTCTATTTTCAAAATTTCTTTTTGTAAATCTTCTTTGTTTTCTTGGCTTCAATCCTTTTTCTGAATTTAAATTAATAATTAATGATCTAATAATTGACTTATCAATATTAAATTTTCTTGTTAATTCTTTTATTAATTCAGGTTGTGCACTTGTTAAAATCAAGAAATATGTTGCACGTGTTAATTTGTTAATTGGATACGCTAATTCAGTTCTCTCTAATCTTTCGAATTTTGTGTTTTTTTCATCTAATACTGAGAATACTAAATCTTTAACACTTTCTTCTGTTGATGTAGGGTTAACTAGAATCATAATTTCATATTTTGACATTATAGTTCTCCTTTTGGACTTTTGGGCCTTTATATTTGGCCAAGGAGTCTCACCCTTTTGTTAATAATTTTTTAAAAATTAAAATATTTTAACCTAATTATTTTACTAGAAAATATAGGGATTTTTTTAATATATAAATTTTATGGTTAAGTTACACAAAACACAGCTATTTTTCTAGTTCTTCAAGAATTTTCTTTGTCGTTTTAAATTGAAACTTTGCGACGTTATATAACTCAGAAATCCCAAATTTCTTCACAAAACTAACTCCTTGTTTAATAACCAAATCGCTTGCTCCAAGTATAAAATCAAAGCCATCATAATTAGCTTTTTGAGCTTCCATCTTTTTAAGAAGAATATATCTTGCTAAAATGGAAGCGCAAGCCACGGATAAAAATTTATCCTCAGCTTTTGTTTCTTGTACCAAACTAATTCTCTCAAAAATATTCTTCTTGATAAGATTCTTATTATAAAGGTTTGCTATATGCTCATTGAACTTATTCAATGTTGTATATTGGTCAATAACAACTTTTTTATTATTTTTTACAATATTCTGCAATCTATCAATTGAATTCATATGAATAAGAGTTTTAACTGCATTATTATTAATTCCAAACTTAATCAAGTTATTATAACCCTTCTGGCTCATTGTTGTATCCTTAAACAAAACAACATTATTTTTAATAATGTATTCAGCAATCCCCGTTATCTTAGAATCACTAAGTTTTTTACTATCCTTAACGCCAAGATTTTTAATTAATTGAATATTTTCTTCCGGAATAAAACAAGCAACTGAAACAATAGGAGCAAAATAATCGCCTACTCCCGTTTCATCAACGCCAATATAATCAGAATCTTTTGTCATCATATTATTTTTCGTCTTTATTATAAAAATTATCGGCTTTTACAGTTTTTAAATTCTTCTTTGATTCATTTTTTAGGTTCTTAGCCATTTCAATATATTTATCTGGATTATCTAAAAATTCATCAATAAAGTATCCAACCGCTCCTTCTTTATTTGTTTGAGGCATCACAACTGTCGAAACCTTCTTAATTGCTTGCTCAGCGTTCGCAGGGCAAACTCCCACATTACCGATTTCATACATGCTAAGATCGTTATATGAATCTCCCATTACAATGGTATCGTCAATATCAATGTTGTAATATCTCATCATTAAAGAAATAACCTTACCTTTATCAACTCCAATAGATGTAATATCAAAAACAGGGCTTAATCCTTCACCTTTTGATCAAGATGAAAATTCGCCAAGATCTCCATATCTTCTTTTTAAATATGTTAACAAATCAAGAACATCAGTTGTAGGTTGACAATCAAAAACTATTCCTGTTGGTTTTAAGGGTAATTTTTCCAAATTTATTGATTCGCGGAATTTTGTAGCTTGATTAAAACCAAAGACCTTCTCTAGGTTCGGATCTCTATGCATTAATTGAACTCAGTCCGGCCCTTCAATAGCATAATTTGAAATTTCTTTTTTAACTTTTTGATCACCTAAAATGTATAAAACCTCATTCAAATCAAGATATGTTATTGTTGGTATAAAGAATGGATCTGCAGGATTATGTATATGAGCTCCATTATAATTACCCACAATAGCGTTTAATCCAAGTTTTTGATAAACCGGCATTGTGCTTCTTCATGGTCTACCAGTTATGATAGATACAATATGTCCTTCCTTAATAGCTCTCTTGATTGCTTCTTCTGTTTTAGGGTGAATAGTTCCAGCACCAGAATCTGCTAACAATGTACCATCAAGATCAAGAGCAAATAAAAATCTTCTATTATTTGATTCTTTATTAAAAGCCATTTTTTTCCTTTCTTCAAAATTTAAATATTTATTTTCTTTAAAAATAAGGTAGAAAATAGAAAATGAGACACATAGTCTCTCTTTCTATTTCTTTGTTCCAAAAATACGGTCACCAGCATCTCCTAAACCAGGAAGAATATAGTTATTTTCATTTAATTCTTCATCTTTTGAAGCTAAATAAATATCTACATCAGGATGCTCAATATTAACCTTGTTAATCCCTTGTTCAACACCAACCAAACATATAAGTTTAATGTTTATAAAACCTTGTTTTTTTAATCTACTAATAGCATCGCAAGCCGATGAACCTGTTGCCAACATTGGGTCAACAATAATTACATAGCTATCTTTCTCAACATTAGGAATTTTAAAAAAATACTCAACTACTTGTGTGGTTTCCTCGATACGATACATTCCAATATGACCAACTCGAGCTTGTGGTACTAAATCTAATATACCATTAACCATACCAAGACCAGCACGCAATATAGGAATAATAACAATCTCCTTATCCAATTGCTCGCCATGAAAAATTGAACCTGTTGGTGTTTTGACCTCTAACGGCTTAGTTTGATAATCTCTTAACATTTCATAAACCATTAAAGATGCTATTTCATTAAGATTTTGCCTAAACTCATTATGAGTGGTGTTTTCGTCTCTCATCTTTGTCAACTTAGCATTGATAAGAGGGTGTTGAAAAATTTTTACCATATTTTGTCCTTACTTATTTGTTAAATTTTTAACTAGTAATTTGAACTATTATCTACTTTACCTTCGATAATTGTAACTGATTTTGAGGTACCTAGTCTATTAGCGCCTAATTCAACCATTTTTAATGCATCATCCTGTGATTTGATTCCACCAGATGCTTTAATTAATAAATTATCCTTAGCGACTTCCTTCATAATTTTAATATCTTCAAAACTTGCTCCTCTATATGAAAAACCAGTTGACGTTTTAATAAAATCAGCACCTGATTGTAATACTATTTCGGTTGCTTTAGCAATTTCTTCATTTGTTAGTAGTGCTGTTTCAATGATTACTTTTAAAACTTTATTACCGCAAACTTCTTTAATTGCTTTAATTTCATTAAGAACATATTCATATTGTTTGTCTTTAAAACGCCCAACATTCATAACCATATCAATTTCATCTGCGCCGTGTTCAAGAGCGATTTTTGTTTCAAAAACTTTAACACTTGCAACGTTATATCCTAATGGGAAACCAATAACTGTGCAAATTAAGACATCAGTATTTTTTAATTGTTCTTTTGCGTATTTAACATAAGAAGGCGCTATACAAACAGATTTAAAGTCATATTTTTTAGCCTCTTCTATTAATTTATCTATATCTTTTGTTGTTCCTGCTTGACCAAGGAAGGTATGATCAATTAACTTATTTAGCATTTTTTTTCTCCTATTTTTTGTTTTTTAATTACATTAATTTAGTTAGAACTTCTTTGGTTTCAAAAGGTTTTGAACCAAACTCAATTTTATCTATTAAATCATTAGATAGCTTTTCATCGATTGGTTTAGATGAATATAAAGTAAATAAAACATCACCTTTTTTAACAAAATCATTTGTTGTTTTATTTAAATAAACACCAGCATCAAAATCAATATTATCCTCTTTTTTGCTTCTTCCAGCGCCAAGTTTCATGGCCACTAATCCAAATTCAATAGCTGAATTAATTTTTAGATATCCTTCATTTTGTGAAATGATTTCAAACTTATATGTTGGATTAAATCAATTAGATTCATAAACTTCATCAACATTTCCGTTTTGCGCTTTAATTCATTCATTGAATTTTTGCAATGCTTTACCATTAGCGATAACTTCTTTAATCATTGCTCTGGCATGTTGCTCATCTTTAGCATTATTTGAAATAGTAAGCAATGTAGCACCCGATGAATATATAATTTCGGTAAAATCTTTAGGACCCATACCTTTTAAAGTATCCACTGCTTCGAGAATTTCAATTTTATTACCAATAGCACGGCCAAGAGGTTTCTCCATATTTGTAATTTCAACTGCAATCTTTTTGTTTAATTTTTTACCTATTTCAATCATTAATTTACCAAGTTTTTCAGCTTGATCAATATTTTTCATAAATGCCCCATTACCACATTTAACATCTAAAAGTATACAATTTGAACCTGTTGCTAGCTTTTTAGACATAATTGATGAAGCAATTAAGGGTATGGATTCCACAGTGCCTGTAACATCACGTAGTGCATAAATCTTTTTATCTGCTGGAACTAGTCTCTCGTTTTGTCCCACTACTGCAATGTGATGTTTTTCAACAACAGTCTTAAATTGATTGTCCGTTAGAGATATCGTATATCCGGAAATTGATTCAAGTTTATCCAATGTTCCGCCAGTGTGTCCTAGGCCACGGCCAGACATTTTAGCAACTGTAAGACCAAGCGCCGCTAGTATTGGACATAAAACAATACTTACCTTATCTCCAACTCCGCCCGTTGAGTGCTTGTCAACAATAGTTGTATTTAAATATGACCAATCAATTGTGTCACCCGAATTTATCATTGCATTAGTTAGATACGATGTTTCTGTTTCATTTAATGAATTTAAACGAATTGCCATAAGAAGGGCTGAAGCTTGGTAGTCAGGAATATTTCCATTAACATAGTTTTCAACAAAGAATTCTAATTCTTCCTTTGTTAATTCTTCTCTATTAGCCTTCTTATTTATGATATCAATTATTCTCATTATTGAAAGTCCTTAGCAAGTGCAAGAGCAATTTTCATCATTCCATTAAATGAATTTTGTCTTTCTTCACTAGTTGTAAATTCATTTGTAACTAGATTATCAGAAATTGTTAATAATGTTGCAGCTTTTTTGTTTAATCTTTCAGCAACAGTAAATAAACCATATGCTTCCATTTCTGCACAAACCGCACCACCAGATGTTTCAATTCTTTCGCTAATAGTTTTTTCTGTATAAAATGCATCTTCACTTAAAATTCTTTCAAAATGAACATCCATTCCCAACTTTTTAGCATAATCTAAGATCAATTCATTCAAGTCATGACTTGGTATTGCGATATTATTTTTATCTCCTTTAATAATTGAACTTCTAAAAGCTGTACTTTCGCTATATGCAGATGATGCAAGAACGATTTCATAATTTTTTAATTCTGCTTTAAACGATCCTGCCGAACCAATTCTAACGATTGCTTCAACACCATATTCTTTAAATAGTTCATATGCATAAATTCCGATTGATGGAACACCCATCCCGGAAGCGCACACAGAAACTTTGTTTCCTTGATAAAAACCAGTATACATTAAGACATTTCTTACATTAGAAACTAATTCAACATTTTCTAAGTAATTATCAGCTATATACTTAGCTCTCAAGGGATCACCAGGCATTAAAACTAACTTTGCAAACGCATTTTCTTTAGCATTTATATGAGGTGTCATAAAATCTCCTTTTTTCTTATTTTTTTCTTATATATTTCCATATTTTTAATTACATTAAAAATTTTATTACAAAATTAGTTTTTAATTATCTTTATGATATATAAAAGTCCTAACAAATTTGATTATTATCATTTATAAGTGTAGCCCCCTCATTAATTAAATCAATATTTTGATCTTCACTTAAATGATCTCTAAAGAGTAAGCATTGCACATCTTTACCTTGGTCAAGAAACTCATTAATTGTTCCGTTATATTTTTTTTCCAATGAAGAAAGCAAAATTATCTTTTGACATAAACAAGCGTTAATTCTTTGTCTACTATAAAATGCATTTTTAGTTATGTGATATTCACTAGGATATTCGGATATAATTAAACAGTTATCATTTAAAAATTCTTTTAAATTTAAATTGTTTTTAGCATATTCAATTCCACATGGAAGCAATATAATAACCTTAAAATTACGCTTCAAAAATGTTTTTAGGATTTTTTGCTCTAATCCAGTCCAATATAAATTAATAAACACGCTATCATTGTCATTTTTGTATTTTTCTATATATTCAATTATATTTTTAGTTTCATATGATCCTGTTAAGTAGATGCATTGTTGCCTATTGCTTTGTTTTAAGATATTAAGATTTCCTTCATAAAATAATACAAATGGTGGCTTAGTTATATTTAAAAGTTGTTTAGGGTATTCATCATCTAAAATAGTTATAAATTTTTTATTTTTCTCATGAATTTTAAATTTAAATGTATCAAATTCTTCTTCTTTAATTTCTTCCTTATTTTTTATTGCCTTATAAACATCGTTTCAATCACCTTTGTATTTAAATATAAAATATAATAGTATTTCGTTCATTCGTCCTCCACATATAAACATAATATGCTAAGAAGATGATTTCTTCAACCAAATTGGGAAAAAACAGTGAAAATAAAAAGACACAAAAATGCCTTTTTATAAAAAGATGAAATTCCATATGCTATATAAAATACATCTCCAATTTTTATCTAAAATTTCGCTAATAACACAACAAAAAGTATACTTAAATGACGTTATAATATTTATTTTTGCCTATTCTAGTGTATTTCAAATCATTTTTGTAGTCTCTATTCTAATGTTGTTTTAATAAATAATTTTTATGAATTACGCTTGCAAAATAGTAAATTTTAAAGAACGATAAAATTACAAATAATGATGATGATAGAAATAGAAATGCTTCTAATACTTCTAGATTTTCATAATAAATTATCGAAATGGCTTTGTGCTTTGGATTTAAGAATTCAGTCGGTTTATTGCTTTTTAGTTTTCATAAAAGAACATCAATTGCATTGAGTAAGGTTGCATCTAGTATAACTGATATCGATAATAAAATTATGTTAATTGCAAATAATATATTAATTATTATTGTGTTCATTTTAGATATAGTTTTTATTTTTGATTTAAAACATATATATAAGATAACGGAAAATGTGATTAATATTATCCCTAAAACTAAAATTGTGGCTCTAAATCCGCTATATCAAAATATTGCTACTGCTTCCTCATGTTTAATGACTTGAGGATAAGATTGCCGGGCTTCATAATCCAAAAAATACTGCGTATATAGAAGTGTTATAATAAAAAATAAAACTACAAATATTGTATAAATGGTTAGTATTGCTATTCATTTTGATTTAGAATTGTTTTTATTTTCCATTATTTATATTCTGTATATCTTCTTTCTAATGATGAAGCAAAACCAAATATTACAAATATAATGTAAGCAATAACCAAAATAGTTACAATAGCAATAATTATTTTCTTCTTTTTACTCATTATTTAATATACCCCTTTTCTTTTAGTAAAAAATTCATTTCATTCCCCCCATCATATTTAACTACATTATAGTTAAACATTTTTTCTAATTTATCTCTTTTCTTATTATTTATTACAAAATTATAATCTCCAGTAACAAGGCATTATAGTTAGTATAGGTAATAATAATTTCATTCTTTTCATAATTATTCCTTTTTAACATCCATATATATTTAATTTTATTCCAAAATATAATGTAGATACCCAATTCACCAAATAATGAAAATTAGTGACTTATTTTTTGTTAAAAAAGATAAAAGGCTTTAGTTTTCGCTTTTATCTCTATAAATTTAATTTTTATATAGTTCTTAAAATTAGACTAAATTTATCAACGCCTAAAAATGCTGTGCATAAAAAAAATAAAAAGGCACAAAATGCCTTTTTGCACGATAAACCGCTTTTTGTTCTGTAAATTAACAGCGCCAACTATTTATCTAAACATATTAAAATAATATGCTTCCCGATCTTTATTCATTTATATTAATCAGGTTCCCCTACCAAAATTTGGGTTTCTAACTCATGGAGTTTACATCGTTGCACCTTAACTAAATAAGCTCGTCTCTGTTGCACTAGTCGTCAATTATTTAAATAACTGCCTAGGCTTATTTGGCCTAGCATGATCACTACTTGCATCGCAGCAAGTGCTAGAGCGGATTTTCCTCTACATAAAATAATTATGCAGCAGTTGGCTGTGCATAATTATTTTACTCTATTTTTATTTTTTTAGCTAAATCCTAATAGAAATCTTCGGGATTAATTTTATCAAGTCCAGACCATGATGAATTCGAACGCTTATTATTTAATTTCATGAATTTACCATAACCGCCTTCTTTTAAGGTTAGTAAGATATATTCTTTTTTAGAAATCTCATATGCTTGTCCGGCCTCGCTAATCTTATATTTAAATCTAGTTAAATTGCCCTTTTCTTTATCATTATAACCAGAACTAGTAATTAAATAAGTAATTGATTCAGGACCATAATTACTATCATCAAAGTAAGTTCATGACTTGACCAATCAAAAACCAGATTCACTTACTGCATAATTAGTAAATTGACGACGATCAATATCTTTTGTAAAATAGCTTTGCATACCTGAAAATTTAGAGCTTAAAAACGGAATGGCCGAAATGTTAGTTCCTTCCTGAATCTCTCATAATAACGAACGAACACCTGTATATAAATTAATTTTTCTTTGACTCACATCACGTTGAGCAATATCTGTTTCACGCCCAAATGTTTCAAAAAGAATATAATCAATCGCTACCTTAAAACGATATAACGCCTGCCATTCAGGTGTCTTAGATCTGACTTTAAAACTACTATCTTGAGTATTTTTATTCTTATAATATTCAATACTTAACATTTTAAAGATTTCATTAATCAATGACAGTGCATCAAGGTCGGGAGAAATATTATCTGGATCATCATTTTGAATGTTGCTCGTTGAAGTCGAATTGCTTAATTGTCCAATACTTACAAAATCAAGTAGAGTATTAATATTAGTACGCTTTGTTGGATCGGGATTCATATTAATGTTTCGCAAGCCATTATATAAAACCGAATCTTTTAAATTACTTTTCCCAAATAATAGATTTATAAGCTTAATCAAGCGAGCACCATTAATAGCCTTAGTTTCACCAACAAAAGAAGCAATAATCTTAAGATCATTAAATGAAAATCCGGCCTTAATTTTTTCAATGGCATCAAGGAGTCATTTGACTGGTTCAAATATTGAAAAATTTTTACTATAGCCAACAATGTGATCGATAGTTCTCTTAACAACTTTTCGTTTATAAAAATCAGTTTTGATTAATTCTTTAAAAATAGCGCTAATTAATTCTTTGATAAATGAAATATCTTCGGCTGTAACATTTTCCAATTTTAAATAATTTAATACATGACCAATAACAATCTTCATTAAATCATCGTCTTCAACAACTGCTTCCAGCACTTTTGTTACATTATCTTTTAATTTTTGTGAAACTTTTTCTAATGTTTTAGTTACTATTTCACCAATATTTGCTGCTTGGACTTTTGGTTTTGTTAGAAAATCAGATATAACATCGCTAATTAACGTTTTTAAAATTGGTTTGTCTACAAATTTATCAACTATAGTTTGCAATTCGGACTTAGGTATTAAATCCTGTTTTATTTCTTGCCATTTTATCTTTTTAATTTGGTCTTTAAAGATTGTATGAACAACCTCGATTATTGCTTCCTTGCCAACAGTTTCGCTAGAATCAAGTGAACCATTCAAGCCAGTTAATACATTGAATATTGTGCCTTCAATATTCTTTAGAAACTCTTTTTGTTCATCAGAAATAACTGGATTTAGCACATTTTGAGTGTTATTAGATATTGTATGTTGGTTGTTTATTTGATTAGTCAATTTTGGTATATTTCTTTCCAAATAATGATATAAAGAACTAAATTCTTTAACTAACTGTTCTTTTGATATGTTATTTCCAATAAGTGATTTAAACATATCCTCTATATTTTGGGATGTAAATAAAGCCTTTCAATCGATTTTCTTTAACCCTGAAATTATTTTTGATATCAATATATTTTGATCAAAATGGCCCTTTGAATCAATAATATCAATGTCAACAAGACTCTCGAAAAGCTTACTTATTATGTCTGATACAACATTTTTATTACCTAGATTTTTAATAATTCTGGTCCCTAAGTTAGCAATATTTTCAAACTCGTCGCTAGTTGAATCAAATTTTAATTCTGAATGAATTGCATTCAACACAAATTTAACCAAACTATTAATATACGCTTCATCAGAAGTGGCATTAGAAACAATTTTTTTAATAAAGTCACTGATCGAAGACTTATTTAGGTTCAAAAGTTTCTTAATTAATTCATTTATATTATGAATATTGTCTAATGATTTTTGGTCTAAGGAAATTAGTGTATTAATAAAGTTAGTTATAAGGTCCTTAGTATCTTCCTTATCAAAGATAAATTCAATAATCTTTTCTTTTGTTTTGTCAGCAAAATCTCGAGCGTTTGAGTCAACTTTTAAAATAAGATTTGTTAAAAAGTCTAATTTAGTTTTTACATACTCTTTTATTTTTGGAGATTTACGTATCTTTTGAACTAGACTAGGAATTTCTTTTTTGATAGACTCGCGATCAGAGGCATTTAAAATTGAAAATCCAACTTTAATTAATCTAAAAATATCATTTATATTTATCTTAATTCCCTCTTTTTTATTGAACTCAACAATTGTTTTATTCTTTGATTTTTCTTGCAAAGTAACAGATGGAGTAGTAAAAAGCAACTCTAGCTTATCAAAATTATTTATAACTAAAAGAATAATATTAGCTAAGTCATGCGAGTCTAATCCTGATAAGAATTGGTCTAACTTATCTATGTTTATTTTATTAAATATACTAATAAAGTCGAACGCACTATTAAAGTTATATTTCTCAAAATTGAATTGATATTGGTTAATATTTTTAACTAATAATTTAATAGCAGATTTAGTTATAGCGTTGCTTATATTAAGATCTGGAAGGAAATTAATTGCCTTGTTAAATATTGCTTTTAGCGATTCTTTTTGGCCGTTTTTAAATTCAATGCCATTAAGTTTTTCGGCAACAAATTCAACTAAGAAATTAGCAATTGATTGCTTTAATTGTTCGCTTTCTTTTGATAATAAAATATTATTTAGAATCAAGTCTACCTTTTTAATTATCCAATCCTCGTTAACTATGAAGAAATTCTTAAATCAGCCTTCAAAAGAATCTACATTCTTTAGGACATCCTCAAGCAATAATTTTTCAATAATTTCATTGATATTTTGCGAAACAAGATCATTATATTTTAGATTAATAAGATCTTTCGTGTCTTTAATTATTGAAGTGAGAGCTCCTTTTGAATGTTCTCCTAAATTTAAATTAGATAAATTTATATTATCAAACATATTATTAATCAATTGTTTAGGATTAATATTTTTTAAAATAAATTCTAAAAACTCTTTTTTGCCTAACAATACTTTTAAGGTTTCTACAAGTTTTTTTTCACCTAGTGCCTTCTTGTCTTGTTTTATAATTAAAAGATCAAAAATTTGTTCTATATTTTCCTTATTAAAACTAAATGTTTGTTTAAGGGCATCACTCAATTTTTTTTGGAAATCAATATAACTTGATGTATCTGTTAATTCGCTGAGTTTTTCTTCCAAATTCTTCTTTAATTTATGGATTAAAGGATTATTTGGAATAGATTTTAATAATGATTTTAGATAATTAAGAACTATTAGATCTTCATTGCCACTAAATTTTATGTTTGCTTGTTGTTTTACTAAACTAATTAGATATCTGGCAATCACATCCAGCAATTCCTCATCACCCAATATACGGTCTAAATTGGTTTTAATGAAATTTAATAAATTATTTGTTTTAACATTTTTAAATAATTTAATCGCAAGTTTATTTGCATCTAAAACTATTGGTTTGTCATCGGCAAATAAACTATTTAAAATCAAAACTAAACCTTGTTTATTTTCTTCGTTTAATAAAAGGCTATATGACTTGTTAATAATTAGACTAGCTAATAGTGAATAATCTCCTTTATTATTTAATATTTCCTTAATAACTGTCTGATTGCCATTTTTAAGAGATTTAGATAGTAAATCAGATAAGAATTTCTTAAAACCTTCGTTTTCTTTTAGATCGTAGATAGCATCAACTAAATAAGGTATTAATTCCTTCTTATTTTCAGAAGAAAGTTTGTTCAATATCTTTTGAACTATACCTAAAATTTTTTCAACATTAATGTTTGGAATAGTTTTTTTAGTTGGTTCTTGCAATGAAGATGCTGTAGATTCATCATTTGTTGACTTCTCGTTCAAAGCAAAAAGATGCACAGCATTTAGAAGGAGAGTTTTTAATAATGTTTTTAGCTCATCTTTTGATATCTTGTTAATAAAGAAATCCTCAGATGCTTCAACAATTTTTATAATATCTAAATCATCAATAAAGTCAACAATTTTTGCTCAGTCATATTTATTAAAATCAATACCAAATTTCTTGATATTTGAAGTCATTGTATTTAATAAACTTTCGACCAATGGACCAAATATTTTTTTATCCTTAACAAAGGCAATTGCTTTTTTGACTATCGATTTGATGTTTCCTTGTTCACTAACACTTAATTTTTTGTAATTAATTTGAGTAGAAATTAAATAAACAACTATATCAACAGTTTTTTGCTCGCTTTGTTGATTAACCAAAATAACATTGTTTATTATGTCTAAAATAAATTCCTTCAAAAATTCCTTATTTTCATTAATTAATAAGAAAAATAATTCATTTAAATTTTTTACATTTTTAATTTTTTCATTTGAAACTGAATTTTTAATTAATTCCTTAATTTTTGGATTTATCTTGTCATCTCATTTTTTAATTATTAATGCCAATACATTATTTAATAACCCTTTAACATCATCTCTAACATTTTGGGGCAGCTTTGCAAAATCAATCTTTTTAGGGATATCCGCAACAATTTTTTTAAGATTTAGCTTGTCAAGAATAAAATCAACATTATTTTCATTTTTTAAAAATATTGATAAAACATTAATAAATTTGTTAAATCCATCTTTTTCTTTTGTATTCTTTAGGCTTAAAAAATCAAGAAACATTTGTATTGCACCGGGGTTTGTTGATTCAATCAAAAGATTGCTTAATTCTTCTTTTAGATATAAACCCAGCTTATCAAAAGTATTGATTTTTGATATATCAATTTTTTTAGTTATCTTCTTAAAATTATCAATAAAGTGTTTAAATAAGTTTGAATCCTTAATGTTTCTTAAAATGCTTTGTATATAAGTTTCGATCAGTTCTTTTTCAACATTGGTTAGTTTTACATTTAACGATGAATTAATGTATGAGGTAAGAACATTCACTAATAATTTAGTATTTTCCTTACTCGATATTTGTTGCAATAAAGTCTCTACTAATGTTATCAATCCATTTTCTTGTACTCTTTTTAAGGTTGAAACAACAAAAGCAAATAGTGAACTTTTGTCATATAGCTTACCATTATCAACAATGTCATTTACCAAAAATTTTAGCTTATCAATAATTATCTTATTATTAACTGATTTATATAATGAAGAATAACTAGACTTTACAAACTCTTCTATATTATTAAATTCGGGATTTGCTGATAGTATTTGTTTCTCATAACCTTGTTTTTTAATGAAATTAATTAATGGATGTATAACAACATAGTCTGCAAGTCTATCTAAAATTTGGTTAAATAAGCTACCCTTTGCAGTGATATCGTCAATCAATAATGAAAATAAGTCTTTTATATAGTTCTTACCTGTTATATTCAAAATGTTATCAGAATTATTTGCAATATTTCTAAGCAATATAAGCATAGCTTCTCTTGTTTGATCATCAAGCAGGTTACTTATATTATTTGAATTTATTATGTTTTCCGCTTGCACTAATCCAACTCCGAGATATTTTATTCCATTATAGTATTTATTAAGATCAATATTAGGCGTTCTAGGAACATTGCTAATTAGAGCAAAAAAGACACGATTATTTTTATTGGCATCCTTTGTATTAAATAGCAACCCCTTAACAAATACTTTAATAAATGAATGTGTATCTAACAACTTATTATCTTTGTATGAATCGAGTGTAGTTTCTACAAAAAGATCAAGAAGTTCATATGAATACTTAAAATCCTTTAGATTTTCCACTGTTGTTTGAATGAAATATTTAATGTCATCAAGTCTTTCTTGTGGCACTCTATAAACATTTTTTAAGGAGGTTGCAATCTTATCAATAATCTTTTTTAGAGATCCCTTATCTTTGGTTAATCAATCAACAATTGCTTGAAATAGAGAAATAATTTCTTTCTTAGAGTCCCTCAAAATATCATTTATGAAACCATCAAAATTAGTATTAGAAAAATATAATTCGCTTTTGCTTAATAAATTATCCACTACCTTATTAACAAGATTATCAAATTTTACAACTATATTTTTATCCATTGTTTTCTTATCTCATAATGGCAATAGCTCTTGTGGAAATAGTTGCTTAATAGATTTGTTTGAAAATAATATTTTAATTAATGACGCTAAATTTTGTCTAATAAAAACTTTATTTTCAATTTTAGATAAATAGTTAGAATTTAATACTGATTTTAAGATTAAGTATATACTGTTTTTATCTTGAAATTCTTGCGTAAGAATTTTCCTAATTTCAGATGTTAAAGTATTTTGAGGAGATTTTTTTGCCAATAATTGTGAAACCTTGATATTTGCCTTATTAAGAAAGTGTTGAACATAAACTGAATCAAACAGCTGTTCAAATAATGAAACTATTAAATTATTTTTACGCTTAGATATCAATGAATTTATTAATTCATTAAATCATGTTTTTGCCTCTTTATCATTAATGCCAATAATTGAAAGAACGTTATCAATAAAAGTTTTAAGTTGTTCATTATTTAGCATTTTTATTTTACTACTAAATTCAGCCAAAACAGTTTGAGCAAAAACATTGCTTGATTCAGAAGCAATAAGACTACTATTTTTTGAATTTTTTTCAAATGGATACGGTTTCTTAAATGTATCTACATTATTTCCAACTACTCCAAAAATTAATGATTTAATTGTTGTTGCTTTTTTTATAAATGAAATTGCTTTATTGTGATTTGAAAATTCATTGTTGCTGAATAATGAATTATATTCTGTAATATTTGTAGACATTTTTGCAAATATGTCCTGGGCAAGTTTTTTATAACCGTTGACACTTGGAAAGATACTTAAATAATCAGTCGAAAATTGTTCAGCATTTTCATAAATGCTATTTTCAGATGAAAAACTATAATAGTTTAAACTCTCACTGTCGGCGATATTGCTAATTGTTTTATTCAATAAATCTGTTGTTGTTTTCAAAACGTTATTTTGAAAATTACCTTGAATATTGATAGTATGAATTAAGGGCGCACTATATCCAATTAGATTGATATTTATATTAGGATTTATTTGTTTTATTTCCCTAACTATCTCTGTATATTTTTTTGATAATTGTGCAATTCTTGCTGAAATAATTTTATTATAGCCTACAATAAATTGATTTTCTTCTTTTTTATCTTTAAATTGTCTTAATACTAATGACAAAATTTCATCTTTCTTAAAGATATCATTAAATCCTAATGAAATGGTTATAAAATTTGATTCTTTAATATTACTAATAACCTTTTTACTATTCAAATTAGCATTATACAAACCTAATTTTTTATTTAGATTTATTACCTCATTAAATTCATTTAAATTGCTAGTATTGGTTGGTTTTAATAAATGCAATCAAGCATCAGTAGTAGAATAAGATAAACCCAGATTTTCATATCTATTTAATATTGTTTCATCATCATTGATTAGCGAGATTGAATTAGCTAAATATGAGGCATATGAAATTCCGTATACTTCATTATCTTCTTTGCTAAAAAAGTTATTACTATGAGCATTAAAACTATTATTATTTCCAGCCGCATAATCATCACCGATGGCAACATAATTTATTTTTCCGCTAACTGGTTTTTGAATATTTTTCTTTTGAATTTTAGGTTTTGCTTGATCTGATGCTTTTTTATTATCACAAGAAATAGAAGTAATTGGGATTACTAATCCAAGTGATAAACCAACAGTTATTTTAGTAACTTTTTTAATCATTTCTTTCGTTTTCATGAGAAACCTCCTAACCAATCGATACATCTTCATAGATATATTGATAGTATTCTGGCGCTTTTCTTCCTCGACCAAATATTTTGATAGTCTGAGGAATACCAAATTGTCCAATTATCATGATAAAAATAAGACTTAATTTGCCAGCAATATGCAAGTTGTGTGAATTTGAAGATAGTCCTGTTGTCAAACCAGTATTGCCAAAAGCTGAGCATGCTTCAAATGTTGCAAAAATAATTGGATAATTAACATCACCAATTTGTTTAGTTTGAGTCGGAAGAGTTGAATAACTAACAATTGATACAATAAATATCAAGACAATAGATAGAGTAAAAACATTGACTGCTTTAATAAGAGTTTCCTTACCAATTTGTCTCTTAAAGGCGTTAATTCTACTGCGACCAGTCATCATTGTAACTATGCTTAGAAAAATAACTGCTATTGTTGTATTCCGAATACCACCTGCAGTTGAAACTGGTGAAAAGCCGATAAACATAAGGATGCTATGTAATAAAACGGTTGAGTGTGTAAAATTATAGTAATTTACAGTCGAAAAACCAGCAGATCTAGTTGAACTAACTTGAAAGTATATAGCAAATAGTTTGTCGCCCACAGTTCCATATTCCTTTTGATATCAAAAAGTAGTTTCTGATTTAGAACTATATTCCAATATAACACTTATGCTAAAACCTAATACAGTAGTAATTAGATAAGTTATTATTGTAAATTTAGTGAATAAATTAAATCTATGATGTGGTTGGTCTAACTTGACTGATTGAATTTTTTTTCATATATCATAGATCACCGGGAAGCCTATTCCGCCAATCAAAAAGGTTATTATTGTCACTATTTGAAAAGCATAATCATTATAAAAAGGTTGTAAACTCTTATTTCCAAACAAGTCAAATCCCGCATTATTTATTGAGCTAATCGCATGAAAAATTCCATACTTTAATGATTGAAGAAAGTTATTATATGGTATCTCATTACCCTTCAAAACGACTTTATTATTAAACAATAAAGGGCTAGTTTCTTTTAACTCTTGTGTTATAAAATTTGAATTTGGTCTCAAATATAAAAGCATTGTAAAGATAAATGAAGCAACAGCAGTTGTAATAATTAAGAACGAAATTGCTATCTTAATCATCTTTCTTGTTTCACTAACAGTTATAGAACCTCTTTCTGTTTGAGAAACCATATTGCTAAAGATGTTAGATCTCAAACCCAATATAGATTGAAAAATGTAAATCTTAAATGTAAATATTCCAATTCCGCCAACAACCATACTTAAGGCAATCAAAAACTGGCCAAAGGTATTAAATGTATCGGATGTGACTAATGGTGTTAGCCCGGTATCGCTAAATGCTGATGAAGATACGAAAAGTGCATCTATATATTTAACTGGTTCCTTTATATCAGCCTTATGGGATATGTTTCAGAATAACAAAAGTGACATAAGAATAGTAAATAAGATATATATTATAAAAATATATCTTACCACCCCAAGCTTACGCAAAAATCTTAGGAAAATATTAGTTTTTTTAGGTATATGATGCTTTTTTATCATTGCTATATTATATAGCAAAAGGTAAAAAAATATATTTTTGGTGAAATTGACTAAAAAAATTTAAATGTTAAAATTTAAAAAGGCAACTTAAATTTAAAAGAAAAATTTAATAATTTATATCTGCAGACAACTAGATTGAATAGTCCAATCATTTGCTAGGGTTATCTTTTTGAAATTACTTTACTTTATTTAAATATAAAAGTCTTAAAATTTATTAGTATATGATTTTGTAATCATCAAAATAGTTTAGGAGAAAATATGAAACTTTTTAAAAAGGCAAGGGAAATTTGTGTAATCGGCATTGGCCGTTTTGGTCAAGCGGTTGTAAGAAAACTTCTTTTAGATAGAACGAACAATATTCGATTAGTACTAATTGACCAAGATGAAAAACACCTTCTACCATTTAAAGATGAAGTTGAAAACATTTACGTCGCTGATTGTGCTGATAAAAAAACTCTTGAATCAATTAATGTTAAGGAATTTGATGTCGTTATCGTTGCGACATCAGACAACATTGAAATTGTTGCAGCGCTAGCAGAAATAGGTGTGCAAACAGTAATTGCAAGAGCATCAAATTCTCGTCATTCACGTGTTTTAAAACAAATTGGTGTCAAGTGAATTGTTTCTCCAGAAGAAGAAGCAGGAACAAAAACAGCTATCCTAGTTTCTGATAATGCTTTGACAAATTTTTCGGAATGTATTACTGAAATTCAAGATGGATTTGTTAGTTCAAAAGTCGGGATTAAAAATCATGAAATAATTGGCAAGAAAATTAGAGAAACAGAATTTAGAAGCAAATACTCCGTATCAGTTTCATTAATTCAAAGAGGCGAAAGTTGATTTCTTCCTAGCGGCGACTTTGAAATAGAAAATGGTGACCTAATTACGTTTATTGGTAAACTTGAAGATATTATAAGAGTGACGGAATTTTGTACCAAATCAAAATAATCTAAATAAAGTAAGGAGAAAATATAAAAATATGTCAGAAATTAATTTTGAATTAATTAACAAGTTTGAAGAAAATTATGAAAATAATATAAATAACAAAATTATTGAATCAGCCATTTTTAAAAATGGATTGAAACAAAGCTCAATAAACAATGAGGCAATAAAAAAACATAATTTTGTTTTTTCTCATGAAACAAAAGTAGGGAATATTACTAATCAAAAAGCATCAGGAAGATGTTGAATTTTTGCTGGCTTAAACTCTATTAGAACTAAACTAATGGAAGAATTTAATGTTGAATCATTAGAACTTTCACAAAACTATATTCATTTCTTTGATAAATTAGAAAAGGCAAATTTCTACTTAAATTGAATTGAAAATGAAGGACTAAAATTAGAGAATGAAGATCGCCTATTTAGATATTTTAACACTAACCCAGTTTCAGATGGTGGCTATTGAGATTTCTTTACAAATCTTATTAAGAAATATGGAATTGTAACAAAAGATGCAATGAATGAATCATTCAGTTCTGAAGCCACGAGTGAAATGGTAGAACAAATTAATTGAAGATTAAAGGCTTATACTGCTAAGATGAGACAAACATTTTTGCAAACAAATGATTTAAATAAAGTTTCTTTACTAAAAGAAAAAGCACTAGAAGATGTTTATAACATTTTAGTAAAATCATTAGGTAAACCACCGAAGGAATTCAAATTCGAATATATGAATAAGGATAAAAAATATGTATCATTAGATAAAATGACGCCAGTTGAGTTTTACCAAAAATACCTAAGCAAACATATTGAAACAAAAATCACTCTTGTATCTGATCCGAGAAATAAGTTTCCACATAATTCTGTCATCCAAGCCCCTCTATGCAATAATATGGTTGGCGGTACTCCCTTAACAATGATTAATATTGATATCGAGATAATGAAAAAAGTTATGATTAATCAAATTAAAGCAGGGGACCCAGTATGATTTGGATGCGATGTTTCTACATTTGGAAATAGAGAGGGCATCCTAGATTCCGAACTTTACAATTTTGATCTAACACTAACAAAAACGCCAGACTTCTCAAAAGCTGAAAAATTCGAATCAAGAGCTTCAGTAATTGCTCATGCAATGAATATGGTAGGAGTAAACCTAGATTCCCAAGGAAAAGCAATTAATTGAAAGGTCGAAAATAGTTGAGGAAGCGATCGAGGATCAAAAGGTTTTTGATCAATGAGCGACCAATGATTTACTGATTATAATTACATGGCTATTGTTGATAAGAAATATTTAGATAAAGAAATAATTGAATCATTTAATAAACCTATTTTTACGATTTCTCCATTTGATCCACTATGTGATGAATAATTAATAGCAAAATACCAGTTTAATAGCTTGGTATTTTTTTCCTTTTGTAATCATAATATTTATTAATTAAATTATAATTAATAATTATTTATTAAGGAGTTTTATGATTTCAATTGATATGGCTAAAATTAATAGGTTTATAAATATATCCACCAACGCCATTAAAAAAATTTTACACCCAATTGAAATTGAAGAATATTTAAAAATCAGCGACTCTAAAAAACCAATATTTTTAGCAACCAGATGAGCATTAAAAGAGTGCATATTCAAAATTGACAATTCAATATTTAGTTTTAAAAACATACTAATCAAAAAAACGAATGCTGGAAGATATACATATGCCAATTACCAATTATCTACAACTAGTGAAGATGGTTATGTTGTTGCTGTTGCATTTAAATCCTAAAAAATAAAACAAGGAGAAAAACTTATGACACTAAAAACAAGAAAATTTCTTAGATTTATTCCTTTACTACACAACTTTATGAGACTTTTGGCAAAAGCAAAAAGAAATAGAGCAATGCCAGATTATTATAAAGACGTGGAAAAACAACATTTTATCCACAAATATAGTTCAAATATTTTGCGACACCTGAATGTCGAGGTTGAAGTTGAAGGATTTGAAAATATTCCAAGTGGACCTTGTTTCTTAACGCCTAATCATTCAACTTATCTAGATCCTTTAATTATTGCTTCAGCTTTATGAAACCATGGTAATGGCGAAAGAAAATCAAAACCAATGACATTTGTTGCTAGAGAGGAAGCTAAACAAAAGAAATCAATTTACAAAATTAGTCAACTAATTAGCACCTTTTACATAAATACACAAAAGCCAAAGGAAGCGTTAGCAATTCTAAGAGATTTTGGGCAATATGTTAAAAAACACCAAACTTGTGGTGTTATTTTCCCTGAAGGCACTAGAACAAGAGATGGCAAGATAGCTCATTTTAATAGTGGTGTATTTCTAACAGCTCAATCAACCTACATTCCCCTTGTACCAGTAACAATAAATAACGCAGCTAATGCTCTTGATAATAAAAGACGAGGAAAGCTTGTCGTTAAGGTAATTTTTCACCCTTCAATAAAACCTCAGCAATTTCAAACACTAGATAAAAAAGATTTTGCTAACTGAGTTAAAAATATTGTTTCAAGCAAATATCAAGATCAAAATATCTCATCAGATGAAACCATAAAAAATACTTTTACAAAAAGAAAATAGAGAATAACCAATATTATGAACCATACAAACACACCAAAATCAGGTAAGTTATCTTCAGAAGATGACAAAAAAATAAACACAAGTACCGAAAGCGATAAACATATTTTTAAACTTTCTAATTTTGATGGTCCACTTGACCTTTTAGTAACACTAATAAGAGAAAAGAATATTAGTATTTTTGAGGTAGATTTAATTGAATTGACTGCTCAATATTTAGAAATTATTAAACACATAGAAAGTTATGAAATTGATCTTGCATCAGAATATTTAGTTATGGCTGCAACACTAGTTCAATTAAAAGCAAGGATGTTATTACAAGACCCAGAAGCAGAAGAGGAAATCAAACAAGAAAAGAAAAGATTGCTTGAACAAATTGCGGAATATGAAAAGTTTAAGGAAATTTCCTCAATATTAAAAAAACAAGAAGAACAAAGACAAAACTTGTTTTCAAAAGAACCAGAAGAAACCGAGGAATTTGTTAAAGAAGTTGATTCAACAATTCTTGATGGACATTCTAATAGCTCGAAGTTAGTTATAACATTAAGAAAAATGTTTGAACGAACATATTCGGAATTAATTAGAAATATTACTATATCAACAGTTGCTGTAAATCCTGAGGATCAAAAAAAGAGAATAATCAGTCTTTTTGTTAATAAAAATGAGGTTATGTTTAATGAGATTTTTAATGTCCCAACAATAGGCCATTTTGTCATAACAATGTTGGCCGTTTTGGATCTTGCAAGACAACAAATTGTTATTTTAGAACAAGATGTTGATGAAGGTATTATCAAATTTAAAAAAGGAATAGAATATGAAGAATAAAATAATTGAAGCACTACTATTCGTTCAAGGAAGTGAAGGATTAAGTTCGGAACAAGTGAAAGATATTTTTAAATTAAACACCATCCAAGAAGGCAGAAAAATATTAAGAGATTTCAAGACTTTTTTTAATAACCAAGATCATGGTATTAAGGTTTATGAATTCAATGATGTTTATAAATTTCTTACAGTTGAGGCTGTAAAGGAATATATATCTGAACTAGTTACAATTGTCAAGAAACAAAGACTTTCAAATGCAGCTATTGAAGTAGCCGGAATTGTTGCATATAAACAACCAGTAACTCGTTCAATGATTTCAAACATTAGAGGTGTTGTTAGTGACGGAATTGTTGCGAGTTTATTAGAAAAAGGAATTATTGAGGAGGTAGGTGTAGCTCAAACCCCAGGTAATCCCATCATTTATGGAATAACTAACAAATTTTATGATTATTTTAAAATTAAAACACTGGCTGAACTTCCTCCTTTTCCTGAATTTAGCCGCTACTCGAATATCGAAGAAGAAATGGCTGATGAAAATTTTGACTTATTTGATTCTCAAAGAGTCGACGCATCCAATAATGAATTATTTGTAGAGGAAACATATAATGAATAAATTTAGAGCAAAAAAAGATGATGTGGATCGTATTCTTTATAAATACATATTAAAAGTATGTGACAATGTCCCGAAATCACGAATTGAAAAAATTTTTCGTGAAAAAGACATAAGAGTAAATGGAGTTAAAACTAACGATAAACAATATAAATTACAGTTAGACGATGAAATTATTGTTTATGGAATTTCTGAAATTCAAAAACCAAAAAAGAGAAATACTGCAAATATTAATTTTAAAGTTATATATGAGGATAAAAATATTTTAATTGTTGATAAAGCAATAAACATCGCAATGCATTCAGAAGAAAATTGCCTAGATGACCAAGTTCATAAATATCTAAATTTTAAAAAAACTTCTTCTTTTGTACCGGCTTCAATCGGCCGAATTGATAAAAAAACTAGTGGTTTAGTGATATATGCAAAGAACTATAAAACCTTAGTAGTTTTTGATGAGTATCAAAAATATTTTGAAAAAATTTATCAATTTGTTGCAGACTTTAACAAAGAAAAGCTTGACATAACTGTACGCCTTGAAAAAGATATTAAAAATGAAAAAATGCGAGTAAATCCAGATTTTGGAATAAAAGCTAGAACCATCTTCTTCAAGGAAGGAAACCGTAGTTACGCTCAAATTGTTACAGGAAAAAAGCACCAAATCAGGGCTACTCTTGAATATCTAAAATCTCCAATTTTGGGAGATACTAAATATGGTGGAAAAAAAGCAAAAAGATTATATTTGCATTCATATTCAATAAAATTTCAAAATTTACCTGATGAATTTAATGAATATAATAATCAAATTTTTATATCTCAACCGCGTTGATAAAAAGGACCAAAATGAACGATGAAGAACTAAAAACAATAGCGAATAATTTATTACTAGACCCATCTGATGAAGTTATTAATATGGCCAAAAAATTATTAGACTCAATTAACCAATCGCTAACTGATCTTGACGAAATAAATCTAGCCAATATAAAACCGTTATCGCATATCAACGAATCTAAAATTTCTTTTAATGATTTAAGAGACGACGAAATATGTGATTGCACTAAAATTGACAAAGAAAAACTTCTTAAAAACGCATATAATAGCAATGAAGATCTAGTTATTATGAAAAGAGTTGTTCATGAAGAATAAAAATATTCAAAATATAATTGATAAATTATTACAAGATGATAATAATGCTATATCCTACATTTTCAAAGATGCTAAATTAAATGATAGTAGTCTTCCACTATCCAATACAATATACACAATAAAAGATAACTATGCTGACATAAATGTTGAATGTAAAGCCTCGAGCTTGTTTTTGCGCAATTTCAGACCAGGATATAAAGCTAGTGTTATCAAATTGCTCGAAGAAAATGGGTCAACATGTGTTGCTAGAACAAATCTTGATGAATTCGGTCTCGGGGGATCGGGGGAGTATTCTGCCTTTGGTTTAATAAAAAATCCTTTAAATAAAGAATATCTAGTTGGTGGATCATCGTCAGGAGCTGCTGCCACTTTTAGTAAAGATATTGACTTTGCAATTGGTTCAGATACCGGAGACTCTGTAAGAAAACCTGCTTCAAATATCGGCGAGATTGGATTTAAACCGTCATATGGAGCAATTAGTAGATATGGACTTTTTGCATTTGCTTCTTCATTGGATACTGTGGCTTATTTTACACACAACATTAAGGACCTAATAAAATTATCATCAATATTGTATAAGCAAGATCTGAAAAATGATTTAACTTCAATTGATCTTAGCTTTAAATATGATGAGATTAAAGAAGAAAAGCCAAAATCTATTGCCTATTTAGATTGTTTTGATAAACTTAATCCAGAAATTGCTAAATCATACAAAAACTTTCTTAATGTGATGGAAAAAGATGGAATTAAACTAATTAAAATTAAAGAAAATATAAAGCTTCTTAACTCAATAGATGTAGTTTACAAAATAATTGCCTTTTCAGAAGCATCTTCAAATCTCGCCAATCTTACTGGTGTTTCCTTCGGATTAAGAGAAGAAGGCAAGGATTGGATTGATACATTCAAAAAAACCAGATCAAAATATCTGGGCAAAATGGTTCAATCACGTCTAATTCTAGGATCTTTTTTTCTCAAAGCCAATAATCAAATTAGATACTTTGTAAAAGCCAAAAAGATGCGAAGAGTCTTGGTTGAATATTTTGAAAATATTCATAACACAGCCGATGTGTTTGTTTATCCTGCCTCTAATGATATTGCTCCCAATATTAAAAATGGGTCAAAATATAAATCATATTTAGATTTTATTTTAACTTATGCAAATCTAGTTGGGAATCCATCATTAACAATGAAACTTGGTATTGATTTAAAAAACCATTTACCATTCAATATTGCTTTTGATACAAAAAGAAATAATGACAAAAAGTTATTTAGCCAAGCATTATATTTTGAAAAAAAACTAGGAGAAATAAATGGATAAAAATTGAGAATTAGTTATTGGTATTGAAATACATATTGAACTTAATACAAAAACTAAAATGTTTTCATCACAACCTAATCTTTATACATCCAACCCTAATATTTATGTATCGCACATTGATTTAGCATATCCAGGTTCATTACCGATCGTAAATAAACAAGCCATCATTAAGGCAATAAAATTAGCAAAAGCTTTAAATATGGAAATCGACCATAATATTCGCTTTGATAGAAAAAACTATTTTTATCCAGAT
This sequence comes from Mycoplasma sp. 327, assembly GCF_053851655.1. Lineage (NCBI taxonomy): Bacteria > Bacillati > Mycoplasmatota > Mollicutes > Mycoplasmatales > Mycoplasmataceae > Mycoplasma > Mycoplasma sp. 327. The sequence continues at coordinate 18,667 of NZ_JBSQBA010000006.1, read as the reverse complement.
TTAACAAAAGGCTACCAAATTACACAACAATTTAATCCAATTGGCAAAAATGGAAAAATAAAAATTAAAGTCAATAATGAATGAAAAGATATTGAGATTGAGAGAATTCACCTAGAGGAAGATACAGCTAAATCTCTTCATGAAGGAAATCAAACCTTACTAAACTACAATCGTTCAGGTGTTCCGTTAATCGAGATTGTCTCTAATCCAGTTCTTCATAGTGCTAAAGAAGCGGTTGCATATGTTGATGCAATAAGAAAAATTGTGCTAGCTCTTGACATTTCCGATGCCAAAATGAATGAAGGCAGCTTAAGAGTTGACTTAAATATTTCTGTTAGAAAAAAAGGAACTAATGACCTAAACACAAGAGTTGAAGTAAAAAATTTAAACTCAATTTCTAATATTGAAAAAGCAATAGAATATGAATATAATTGGCAAACATCATGTTATGAAAGCGGCCAAACTTTCTCGCAACAAACAAAAAGATTTGATGAATCTAAACTAAAAACTATAACAATGCGTTCAAAATCTGACTCAATTGATTATAAATATTTTCCAGACCCCAATATCCCTTGTATCGAACTAAAACCAGAATTTGTTGATAGCATTGCCATTGAAGAACTACCATATGAAAGAGAAATGCGTTATCTAAAATATGGGTTAAATAATGTTCAAATTATGCAATTAATTGAAAATATGGAATATGCAAGTTTCATTGATATGCTCAACACAACAGATTTTAAAAAGAGCGTGAATATTTTCTTTGCCGAAATCGTTTCATTTCTAAATCAGAATAATTTGTCATTATCAAAGCTAAAACTAAATATTGATGTTATGTCAAAAATCATTCAATATACAATAGATGAAAAAATACAAAAGACCAGCATAAAAACCATCCTAAGTATTCTAATTAATCAAAACGAAAACAATGATATTGATGAAATAATTAAACAAAATAACCTTTTCATTGAACACAAGGAAATTTCATTAACAGATATTATTAAAGAAATTTTAAATGAATTCCCAACTTTAAACAAAGAATTTGAAATAAATTTCAACAGAGCTTCAAAATTTATGCTTGGCCAAGTAATGAAAAAAACTGCTGGGAAAGCAAATGCAATTGAGCTAAGCAAAATAATTAAGGATCTTTATGAAAAAAAGGAATAAAAACTTACTCCAGACCGGTTGAAATAATGATAAAAACCAAGAAAAAAAACTAAATAATAATGCTAATTCTATTTCAGCAAAACAAGTAATAAAAAATAAAAATAAACAAAACTTTTTTGAAAAGGCTTTAAAGGCGATTATATATGGGATTCTCTTTGTTGCTATTCCAAATTACTTGCGAAGTTCGAAGGTAAAAGGAAAAGAAATAGTTAGATCGACATATGCTAAAATAAACTCAAATGAATTTGCCTTTGTTCCAACGGGATACGCAATGTACCTTTTTCTTTCATTTATACCGACTCTAGGTTTAGTTATAGGAATTATTGGAGCAATAAATTCTCAGTTAGAGATTGTTATCAAAGTCACAATTCTAGGCCAGCTAATTCCTGGTATTGAAAACGTTATTCCGGCATTTTCAGAAATTTGAAGTAGCCCAGGCGGAATTGCTGCATTTATTTTTCTTACCATATCTATATTGTGAATATCGTCAAAGGGCTATAGCAAATTTATTTGATCATTTGATGCTCTATACGAACAAAAAACTTCATCCTCAATGTGGAGAACACGAATCAAGGGATTTATAACAAGCATAATTATCACAGTATTACTCGTAGTTTTTTTATTAGTTACATCAGCTTTTCTTAACTTTATATTAAAGAATGTATTTAGTATTAATGTTGATCACACAACAACACTTAAAATGTTACCCTGAGAATTTCAACTTATTTTTTGAATTCCAACAGTTTTATTTTTACCCATAATAACATATGTAGCATTTTTATTTTTCTTTAAATTTGCACCTAACTTTAAACTAAAATTTTCACATGTAAATCCCGGCGCACTAATAGTAACAGTGCCAACTACCCTATACATTTTAATTTTTGGATCTCTAACCTCAGTATTTGATTATAAGAAATTTGGTGTTGTCGCATCATTTATGTATATCATTTTATTACTAAGTGTTATGTCATATTTTATCTACACTGGCGTAATAGTTAATTCTAGCTTTTATAAAACTTTTATTAATTTACCCATTCTCGAGAAAAATAAGTGATTTTCAAGAAAATATTAGCAAAGCATAACCATACTTTATAAGTAGTTTCAGAATATAATAATATAATTATTATTAAAAAGATAGCGAAGGAAAAGCATGAATTCAAAGTTACCAGGCGGCTTGAGTCATTATATTAGATGGCTAAGATCACAAACAAATATTTCATTCAAAAAATGAAACCCAAAAAGAATTGCCTTTGTGGGTGTTTTAATTGCTATCTCTGTTGTTTTCTTTCTAATTTCAGTAAGAATTTTACCAATTAGCGCCCTACCATCATTTAAATTTGGTTTTATAGGCCTACCAATAAAAATTACAGGTTTTATTTTCGGACCGTTTGTCGGAATGATCACAGGAGTATTGGCAGATTTCATTTCATTTGCCCTAGTTCCTACATATTATAGTTTCTTATATACTATTGCAGTGGCTATTGCTGGATTTATTCCAGGAATAGCATCATATTACTTTTTTAACATAAATGAACTTTTCTTTTCGAGAAACTACCGAATATATAAATATAAACAAATTGTAGAATTTTTTAAAATTCAGTTTGCTGAAGCACTAGCAAAAGGGAATTCTGAAGATTTACAATATTTTTCAGAAAAAATTGCATTCTATGAAGTTAAAATCATTATTTTAGAGAACAAGCCAAGACCTACGGCAATGATGAATTTCTCATTTATTTCTACTTTAGTGCTATTATCCTTGCAAATTTTAATCATTGTAACTATATTTTCTAAACTTGACAATTCAATATTCGAACACAATCGTTTTGTTAAAAATAAAACATTTTATATTCTACTAACGACATCTGGTTTTATTGGAATGATTTTATTTGTTGTTATATATCGCCTTTTTGTGAGAAAAAAATACCAAACGTTCCTTGAAGTTATGGCTATTATTTCATTTAGCGCTCTACTAGAACTGGCAAACACCGTGTTACTTGCATGAGCCGATACTCAAACATTAAAAACTGATTTTTGAGTTAATTTTACTGGTCAAACATTAACGGGTCCTGTTAAGATTTTCTTTAATCTAGCTGTCATACTTGCAACATATAGAGTTGTTGCATCGCTAGTTAAAACAAAGGAAGGTGACAGATTCTAATGAATAAGAAAAAAATTACTGGTTTTAGAGTTCAAGAACTAAAAAAAATAAATAAGATCAAAAAAAACAATTATTACTCATTCGAATATCTTATTAATGATTTAAATTTTAAGCTTTCTAAAAGCAGTATTTTAGGCATTATTGCCGATAATATTCAATCTAAAAAAAACATTTTCAATCTCTTGATAGATAGAGATAATAAAATCAAAGATTTTCAAGGATTTATCGAATTTAAACAAGATGATGAAAATTTCTATATGATAGATTCAAACCAAAATTTCCGTGATAATCTTGCATATGGCTTTGAAAGCGATGAGCTATTTGAAACAAAATCAGAAGAAACTGTTTTTGCTTATCTGAAAAACTATATAAAAGAAAATAAAGTTACTAGCTCATTTAATAATATCTTTAAAAATAGTTGAAAAGATGTCTACCAAGATTCGAGATACCATTTTAGATTAGAATATTCTAAAACAAATTACCAACTTCAATACTCATTAGAACCATTAGTAAATGAATTAAAATTAATACTCTCAAAAAATAATGCGCAAAATCTTAATAAATTAAATCAAAATGACCAAATTTTACTAATGCAAAATCTCTCAGGCATTATTCATAATATCGCAAAAAATATACAAAATCATGAGCAATCCTTCTTTACATATATAGAGCAAACAATAAAGAACTATGTTTCTGGAAAGTCGTTAATGCAATATAATGAATATAAAGAAGCCAAAACTAATTATCTTGAAATATGTTCAAAAAAAGACATAAACTCAAATCATGGTTTTAAAAGTAAATTACTAACTAAGATAAAAAAAATAATAGACAAATTAAAAGAAAAAAAACAAGTTAAAAAGGAAAATAATAAATATTTTTCTAGATTAAGAAAAAGCTTCAGCAGTGAAATTCTTTTAAATAAATTCCATTTAAAAACAAATCTTAAAATTGATTCTTTTAATCACTATTATGGTAGATATTATATTAATAAAATAATACAGCGTTTTTTAACAAAACATTTCTTTCTAATTTCGCTTCTAAATCGCACTTCCCTACTTTCGTTTATTGATGATTTATATGATTTGAGAAAAAATATAATCAATGAAATTAGTTTATTAGGAGCTTACTGAACTAGAACACAATTAAAAAAGCAAATAAAATTAATTGCTAATTCAATGATAACCAACAATTTTAGCTCATTTATCGAAAGATTTAAATCGCTAAAAAATAAAAAAAATCACTCCCCAAGCTTATTACTTGTAGACAAAGAAGACAATAATGAGAAAACTAGCGATTATATTGATATTTCAACAATTAAGGAATACGAGTATAAGTTTGAAGAAAAACAGGCAGAATTTCATTGAAATGTTGAAAATATCGGTAAAAGTATTAGGGATGAAACAAAAAATTACAATTCAAAATTAGCAAATGTTTTTCAAAATAATATAGAAAATGCCAAAAAAATATTTAAAAATATAAAAGAATTATTAACCAACCTCCACTCATTAAATAAAATTGAATTTGAAGAAGATTTTAATCAAGAATTAACCTTTTTGAATCCTTTTTTAAGAGCATTTTTTAATCTAAAAGAATTAAACTTCTTACTTAATAATCTTTTTAATCAGTTTCTAATCTATAAAAGAATTTTTGAAACAAGTGACGCTGAAGAAGCGATGAAAAGAATTATTTTTAAATCCAATATTTATAGAATCCTTTTAAATGCAAACCTTTCGTTGGACAAACTTACAATGAAATTGTCTTATCTTTCTAAGGATGAAAAAATTGCTCTTGAGCTAAGTAAAATTTTAATCAACAATCCAAGCTTAATTGTAATCGGAAACAACATTGATAAAATTGATGCTAAAAACCAAATCGAAGTACTTAATAAAATAAATGAATACATTTTTGAACATGAAGCCATCGGGATTTACTTATTAAGTGATATAAAAACGGCCAGTAAGTTAACAACAGATTTGCAAATAATGATAAACTCGCGAATTATTGAGAGAGGTAAAACAAACATTGTTGTAGACAACCCGATAAATCCGGTTGTTAAAAAAATGTTAGACAAAAAAGATGATTACCTATTATCTAACTATGAAGAATTTATTGATAATATTGATGAAATTGAAAATATTTTTGAATATGAAATTGAACCAGATCATTATATAAGTTGCAAGTGAAATCAATTATCCAAATGAATAAACAAAGATAACACTCAGAATAAAAAAATAAGAGATATTTTTTCATTTGATCGCTCATTAAATAAGAATGAAAAAGCTATTAAGGATAAAAGAAATTACGATGAGGAGAAAATTATTGATTTCAGTATACAAAACATTGCTACAAATTTAGGAGATAACATGGATAAGAATTTTAATCACAAACTCGTTGAACAAGGACGCCATCAAAAGTGAATAGATATGAAAACCTTTTCAACACATGATATCAAAAAACCTCCTTTTACAATAATTTTGCCGCCTCCAAATGTAACTGGAAAGCTTCATATCGGGCACGCCTTAGATACATATATTCAAGATACAATTATTAGATATAAAAAAATAAAAGGATTTGATGTTATGTGAGTGGCTGGTAAAGACCATGCAGGCATCGCAACACAAGCCGTTGTTGAAAAAAGATTATCAGAGAGCGGAAGAAATAAATATCAACTAGGACGAGAAAAATTTATTAAAGAGATTTGAAAATGAAAAGATGAATATTCGCAAAACATTAATGACCAATGAGCAAAACTTGGATTAGCGCTTGATTATAATAGCGAACGATTTACTCTTGATAAGGATGCATCAGAAGCGGTTGCAAAAGTCTTTATTGATATGTATAATAAAGGATTGATTTATCGTGATACAAAAGCAATTTTGTGGGATCCAAAGCTAAAAACCGCATTATCTAATATTGAGGTAATACCCACTGAAACTAATCAAAAAATGTATTACATTAAATATCCATTTAAAAATGATAAGAATAATTACTTGCTTGTAGCTACCACCCGTGTTGAAACAATGTTTTCCGATGTTGCAATTGCCTTAAATCCAAATGATGAACGTTTTAATTCACTAAAAAATAAAACAGTAATTCATCCATTAACCAAAAAAGAAATTCCAATTATTAGTTCAGAAAATATTGATCCCAATTTTGGGACAGGGGCGATGAAAGTTTCAGCTCATGCTATTGATGACATTGAAATTATCAAAAACTATGGTCTTAGCATCAACGAGTGTATTAACGATGATGGTTTAATGAACTCATTAGCGAAGGAGTTTCAGGGTTTAGACCGTTTCGAAGCAAGAATAAAAATTGCGCAATATCTTGAAACAAAAGGTTTTATTTACAAGACAGAAAATATTATTTCAAATATTGGTTATAGTGAAAGAACCAAAGAACCAATCGAAATATTAGTAAAACCACAATGATTTGTGAAAATGAATTCACTTTCAGAACAACTTCTAAAAAATCTAGATTCTATGGAAGGTGTAAAAATAATACCTAAACGATTTAAGGATAATCTAGTCAAATGAATGGAAAATGTTCATGATTGAACAATTAGCAGACAAATTTGGTGAGGTCATAGAATTCCGGTATGATACAAAGGTAACGAAATTAAAGTACAAACTGAAAAACCTGGTAATGAATGAATTCAAGATAGCGATGTTTTAGACACTTGATTTAGCTCAGCATTAGCGCCTTTTGTATTTTTGGGCTGACCACAATCATCAGAAAAATTAAAAAGATACTTTCCTACAAGTTTATTAGTAACAGGATATGACATTATCTTCTTTTGAGTATCAAGAATGTATTTTCAAAGCTTAGAATTTATGGACAAGATACCATTTAAAGAGGTTTTATTGCATGGGTTAGTAAGGGATTCACACGGACGCAAAATGTCTAAATCACTTGGCAATGGTATTGACCCTATTAAGGTTATTGGCGAATATGGATCAGATGTTTTAAGAATGTCTTTAATATTTAATTGCACACCTGGATTAGATATTAATTTTGGAGATGAAAAAATTCAAAGCGCAAGGTTATTTATTAATAAAATTTGAAACATTGGTCGCCTAATAAAAAATATTCCTATTAATATTAAAAGCGAGTTGCAATATGAAAAATTAGACAATTTCGATAAATGAATATTACTAGAATTTTTAAAAATGACATCTAAAATTGATGAAGCAATGAAAAACTATGAATTCACCGTTGTTTATAAACATATTCAAGAATTTATGATCAATAAATTTTCATCATGATATTTAGAGTTTTTAAAATTCAAAAAAAATGATTATTTTATTCATTATTTATTTAGAGAAATCTTAATAATGCTTCAACCATATATGCCTTTTGTTACAGATTATTTGTTTCAAGAAATATACAACGAGGAGCTTTGGGATAATGCACTTGCCAACTACACAATTGAAGATACATTTAATTCAAATGAAATAAACAACCTAATCGAACTAATCACTACGTTTAGAAAATATCGTGAAGAAAAACAAATATCTAAAAACATTACATTAAACTACTTTATCGAAAACTTCGATATTTCTGAAAATCAACAACTAATAATCTTTAAATTGTCAAATTTTGTTATCGGCGAAAATAATGACTTGTCTATCCAAACCTCCTTTGCCAAGGTCTTCATTAAACAAAGCAAAGAAGATAAGGAAAATGAAATTATTGAACTTAAAAAGTTAATTGAAAAAACGAAAAAAGAAATAGAATTTAATAAAACCTTTATTAATAACCCAAACTTTATGAAAAATGCTAGTGAGGATAAAATTAAAGAAAAACAAGAAAAACTAGCACTACACCAAAGAAATTTAGAAGTATATGAAGAAGAATTAACCAAGAAGGATAACTCATAATAACATTAAAAAACGCACCTGGTTTGTGCGTTTTTTCTTACTGAAATAGGGCTTTAATTAATAATTTTTATTTTATTAAAAAATGCTCTTCTTATTGAATTAAGTTGAAACTCGTCAATAATTTTTACGGCGTCAAGGGTTAGCTCAACATTCGCTATATCTAATAAATTTAATTCAATACCTTCTAATTCAAAATTAGTAACTAATTTAGCAATATGTTGATCTCTGAATGCAATAGATTTATAATCAATGAATTTTTGCGCAAGCCTAGAAGATGATAAATTTTCTAGATTTTCATAAATATTATCGAGGGTTTGATATTGTTCAAGAAGTTTTATAGCTGTCTTAGACCCGACACCCTTAACACCAAAAAAGTTATCGCTTGAATCACCTACTATGGCCTTATAATCAACTACTTGATTAGGGTTAATGCCATAAATTGATTTAAAATTTTTTGGCGTTAAAATAACAATTCCTTCTTTTGTTTTTTTAATTATTGAAGTATATTCATTAATTAATTGATTAAGATCCTGATCGGCTGAAAAAATTACCTTTTCAATCAAGGGGTATTCAAAACATACCTTGGCAATTAAATCGTCTGCTTCAACCCCTGTTTTTTCTATATTTACAATATTTAAAGATGTAAGTAATTTTCTTATTATAGTCATTTGATTATAAAATTCATTCGGCATTTTTGCTCGGCCTTCCTTATAATGCTCATATAAATTATGACGAAAAGTTTTTCCCACTGCATCAAATGCTATAAAAAGGTGTGATGGTGAATATTCTTCAATAAGATTAAACAATGTTCTAAAAAATAATAATATTGTACTTGTTGAAACGCCTTCTGCGTTTGTTAAATAAGTATTATTCTTATTTATTGCAAAATAAGAACGATACGTTAAATAAGTACCATCAATAATTAATATTTTTTGTTTCATTATTTAATTACCTCGTAATTTCTTAAAATAATTTTATTATCTAATTTTCTTATAAATTTAATTTTTACAAGCCTGTGTTTAAGTTTGGATAGCTCAGGATCAACTCTAAACATAAAAGCAACTACTTTAAAACTTGAATCTTGAAAATCAATTCTTTGATATTGTCTACCATTTTTATCATTTCCAACTACTACATTAACACATTGAACAATCATTACATACTCATTATTAGGTCTTGTATCTATTAATCTATTGCCATCAATCTCGTAGTTTTGTGTTGTTGAATAATTGTATATTTGGCCAAGCAATTCAATTTCATTTTTTTCAACTATTTGAGTTTCATCTTCATAAACATTTTGTGGTTCACAATTAATGATTTTATCAACAATATCAACCGTATTTTTAAATAAATTTTGTTGTACAAAAACACTAGAATTCGAAGATGAATCAATCTCTTCAAGCATTGTTTTTTGACTTAATTTAAAATTTCGCAATGCATTAGCCTTAATCAATGTCTCTAATGTCGATTTACCAAATGTTTTAATTTTAAACAAGCTAAAATAACAATGTAAGAAATTTTTATATTGGCCATTTACTTTGCGATCATTAATAATTATCCTTATTATCTCGGGACCAATGCCTTTGATTAAACCTAATGGTAAAATTATTTTATTATCAAAAATTATTGCCTTATTTGTTGAAAGATTTATTTCTGGACTAACAATTTGAATGCCCATGGTTTTTGCTTCATTTGCATATTTTGAAATCGTCGCTTGGGCTCCATTTGAACTTGTAATGCATGAACTATAGAACTCTAATGGAAAATTCGCCTTTAAATAAGCCATTTTAAATGTTAGCATTGAATAAGCGACAGCATGCGATTTATTAAATCCATAATCAGCGAACTTTTCAATATTACTAAAAATTTTATTAGCCACTTCTAAACTATATCCATTTTTAGTTGCTTGCCCAATAAATGAATCCTTAATATCATTCATTTCATCAGCTTTCTTTTTTGAAATAATTTTTCTAAACAAATCAGCCTCTTCGAAAGTCATATTTGCTACTTTCTGAACTATTTGCATAATTTGTTCTTGGTAAATTATAATTCCATATGTATCTTTAACAATTTCATCATATTCTAACGAGATGCTTGGTATTGGTTCTATACCAGCTTTTCTCTTTGCATAGCTTGATACATAAGCCATTGGTCCTGGCCTATTCAATGATATAATAGCACTAATATCCTCAAACGTGCTTACCTTAATTTGCTTTAAGGCCTTAATCATTATAGGACTTTCCACTTGAAAAATACCGGAAGTATTTCCTTGTGAAAGAAGATCAAATGTTTTTTGATCATTATAATCAATAATGTCTCAATTGATATCCTTTTTTGTTTTCTTTTTAACTTCATCTTCAATTTGTTTAATTGTCGATAGGGTTCTAAGGCCTAAAATATCCATCTTTATTAAACCAAAATAGTCAAGGTATTCCATGCTAAACTGCGTTTGTTGAAAATTATCAATATTTTTAAAAGTCGGTACAAGCTCCATTATTGGCCTTGATGATATTACAATTCCAGCGGCATGTGTTCCTGTTTGACGATAGAAACCAGAAATTCGAGACGTTTGGTTGATAACGTTCTTAGCAAAAGAATTATCTGTTGGCTTAATTTGCTGCAAAGCACTAATAAATGCCGTATTTTTATTTGCTTCTTCAAATAAACTTCTGTCATCAGACGAAATTAATTTTGAAACTTGATTTATTTTATCGGAAGATACATCTTTATAAGTTCTCAAAACATCTCTAATCGCAGATTTTTTACCTAGAACAGAAAAAGTTACAATATTAGCAACACATTCATACCCATATTTTTGTACAAGATAATTAATAATTTCATGTCTTTGGTCATCCTGAACATCGACATCAATATCGGGCATTGAAATTCTTTTAGGATTAAGAAATCTCTCAAAAATAAGATTGTATTTTATTGGATCAATTTCTGTAATTCCAAGAATATATGAAACCAACGAACCAGCTGCAGAACCTCTTCCGGGGCCAATTGAAATCCCTTTTTTTCTAGCCCAATTGATTCAATCTTGAATAATTAAAAAATAATCCTCAAATCTTAATTGTGAAATAATTTGAAATTCTTTTAATAGTCTATCCTTATAAGCTTGGTTTTCAAAAAGTGCCTTGATTTTAGTATTATTTTTAATTTTTTCTCATATTAAAAATTTTAGATAGCCTTTTGAATCAAGGTTTTGTTCGTTTTTAAAAAATGGCAAATTATATTTATTTTTTTGATGTTCAAAATATATTGACTCAACAAATGCATTAGTTCTATTTACTAATTTATTCATCAAGCCATCTCCATCATCAACATCAAAAAACAAAGTACCATCAAACAATATGTTATTTGTCTTATTATTCATTTTATTCAGTAATTCTATAATCATAAAATCCTGAAAATCGACTGTGTTAAAATTATTTACAACCAAAATATTCTGAAAATAAGAACAAAATTCTTTATTTTTTTCAATATCTATGATTGTGAATCCTATATAATAATTCGATTTGTTTATAACATTTTTAGTTAATTTAAAGTAGCTTAAAATAGGGTTTTCTATAATAACAATATCATCTTCAAAATTAAGAATATTATTAAGATAAATTATTTCATTATTTAATAATTGATAAGATAGCTTTTTAAGGATCTCAAAACCTTTTTGATGCTTAGCAAACAAGATAAATTGGTATCATTGGTCATCAATCATTAGTTTTACATCAAGCCCGAAATTAGCCTTAATGTTATTTTCCATGCATTTTTTATTAGCTTCAGCTAAGCTAAAAAAATGATTCTTTTCTGTAAAAGCAAGATAATTTATACCACTATTAAGAGCTTGTTTTATTGCTTCATCAACAGTTATTGTACTTTCTAAAAAAGAAAACGTCGTATTAAGATGTAGGTTATTTAATTTCATAGTTTAATTATAAAATAATATTAAGTTTAATTTTAAATTAGAGACGTTGAAAGGATATAAAAAAATATTAAATAAAAATTCTATAATGATGATTTTTAAATAAAAATAATAGAATTCAACTTAAATCAAAAAGATATTTTTATAAGTAATCAAAACTAGCCATTTTTAACCCAAAAACAGTTATTTTTTTAAACATTTTCATGTAGAAAACTGAATTTTTTTTATAAATTTTTCTTAAATTTAGATGATAAAGGCTATTAACGATGTCTATAAATTACACTAAAAATACTTAGCCCCCAAAAAACTAATAAAAATGAGACAAAACATTCTCTTAGTCCCATAAAATAATTTTGCTATCAAGTAAAAATGCGTTTTAACATAAATTAATTTTATGCAAAAACAAATATATAAACAAGAGGGGGGATAAAAATGGATCAAATTAAATTTTTGGTTGATAATTCAGCTGATATTTCTTCAAAAGATTTAATTAATTTAAGAACCTTCTATTCTCCTATTATTGGAAGTCTGGGTGTTGCTTTTTATCAACATTTATATGATTTATATAATATAAATAGACTAAAGAAATATGATTTAGCCAAAACTTCAGAATTTCTAGTTATGTCGATAAACCAAATAAAAGATGCTAAAAATAAATTAGAGGGTTTAGGTCTAATTAAAACCCTGCAGGACAAAGATGGCACTTTATTATTTAAATTAATAAAACCACTATGTGCCAATGGAATTGTAAAAAATTCCCTTATCGCTAATTTGTTAAAAAATAAATTAGGTGAAGTTTTATATAATAATTTAATTAAGAATAATGCATTTTATTATTATGATGAAACAGAATTTAATAATGTTTCAAAAAACTTTTTTGAGGTCTTTTCTAGTGAAAAAATTTCTTTGCAGCAGGAAGATTGCTTTGATTTTAAAATTATTAATGAACACGAATTAATTGAAGATCTCACTTCAGAAGAATATATTAGTTACCACACAAGAAAAGAACTCAGTCCTTCGCAAATTTTGATGCTAAAAAAAATAAAGTCATTAAATTTTAAGGATAATGCTATTAACAATATAATAAAATATTCAATTTCTATAAATAATGCCATTATATGCAATTACATCCTAAAAATAGCCAATGACTTTGCAAGAAGAAACTTATATGATGCATATTTAATCGATAATGAATTATGTCAAGCTTCTCTAAATAGAAATAATAGCTATTCTTTATTTAGTAAAAAATATAATAATATTAATGATGATTTAAACGATGTACTAACATGAGATGACTAAAAGGAATAAATAATGGAGAAAAAGATTTTTGATTCAATATTATCACCTAATGAAAAAATAAATATTGATGAATTAAGGAATGAAGTTCTTTCAAAGGATTTTATTCAAACAGAAATTAAAAGATTAAACCTTAATGAAAAACAAATAAAAAAGGGTATGGGTATCTTACAAAGATATCATGATTCAGTTATCAAAAATCATAAAAAGCCTGACTATAAGCTGTTTGTTGATATTTATGGTTTTTTGGCTGAAGATTATAGTAATGATAAGGAGATAATAAGAAGCCAACAACTAGAAAAATTCTGATTAACATCAATCACAGAGTTAGATCCAATATTTAAGAAATATTTTCAAAAAAATAACAATTCGTCTGATGTTGTTGCTTTAAAAAAAACAACAAAAATTTTTATCGACTCATTACCTAAAACTATTGCTAGTGAAGATATTAGAGCTAAATTTAGAACAATGATCACCGGAAAAGGCGTTTTTGATTTTAACATTTGATTATGAGGAACCAATTTTACAATAAGCAATGATATTATTAAATATATAGCTCTAATGAATGTAATTAGCCAAGGCAAGACAGTAGCCTTTTTAAATGCTAATGAACTATATAATTTTCTATCATCAAATAAAGAAGAAAAACAATCAATATGTTATTACTTGAATAATGTTGATGTATTATTCATTGCAAATCTTAGTTTGGGTTTGAAATCCCAATGATTTTTTGACTTATTAATTAACATATTTGAAACGCGTATACAAAAAAAATCACCAATTATTATTTCTTCAACAAAGGATCTTTTGAGTAAAAACACAAAATTACTAACTACATACTATTATTCAAAAGATAATGAAAATGATTTAGAAGAAGTTTTTAAGACAATGGTGGCTAATTTCTTTAAAAAAATTGTAATTTCATAAAAAAAGCGTTAAATTGTAGCAAAAATGAGCCACCTAACATATATAGTAAAATGTTATAGGTGGTTTTATTATTCATGAAATAGAAAGCAAAAAATTAGATGTTATAACTACATACAAATAAGCAATTATCCTTGAAAGCAAAATGTCAATATCAACCAAAAAAAGATTAAACAAAAATTAAGAAATGCTGAATTATGCAAAAAAAGAAGTTAATTTAGCACATGGCAACCAATGAGGCGATAGAAAAAAGATTTACAACAATGATTTAATTATCAATTATGAAAAAAATATGAAAGCAAAAAAATAATTGCTGGAACAAAAAATAGTTCTTGTAATTCATATATGTCTTAGTGTTTGTTTTATGAGAGAATAGCTAATGCAAAAATATCATATAGTCAATTAACAAGAAGACTTACACAAAGCGGTTTTCTAAGTGCTTTTGCTCATAAAAATACAATAAAAAGACAAAAAACTTTTGTAAAAAATATATACCTTATAAGCCAAATATTTTGCCTAAAGAAAAGATTGCAAAACCAACCATAATCTCAAAAAGAAAATTAGTAAATATGGGCGAATGTGTTGAACTTGATGGATCTATTCATTTTTATGTTGATCAAACCTTATGAACAATTGTTGCATGTATCGATGTTTCAACTTCAAAAGTTTTATCACTTTATTTTGATAAAAAAAGCGTAAATCAGCAAAAGGTTATCAAATTATTATTCAAGATATGATTAATGAACACGGGATACAAAAAGTAATGATTAACGATAATAGAATAAATTTTCATAATAGCCTTGAATCTAGCGCTATTTTGTATAATGCAGTCACAAAATTAGCTACTGAATTTATAACAACATCAGTTACCTAATGAAAAACCACATATAGAAAGTTTTTAGAGAATTGCACATAATAGAATTCCGATATTCTTAAAAGATAGAAATATTAAAACAAACCAAGACGCTAATAAATATAGATGCGAAATTATTGCAATGCTTAATGATATAAAAACAAGAAAATCAATTACCGATTCTGAAAAAAATGAATTTAGAAAACCAAACAGCGCAACTCTTGAAGCTTATTTTGATTCGCCAATTAAAAGACAAATTTTTAATGGAATTGTAATATTAAAAAATAAAAGTCACGTCAAAAAATGATGTAACTTTTATGATCGGTGCAGATCAATAATACTATTTTCACACAAACAATAAAAGATATAAAGCTTTTGAATTAAATGAAAAATGACATTCAAATGTATGAGAAAATAGCATATAGTAAAAAAACTTCCTCTTGAAATATCGGCGGTTAAAAAAATTGTGAAACATCAAGAATCAAGATATTAGTACAATCAAATGTTATCTAAAAAAAACAGAAATTTTAGAATCTTTTGTTAAAACTGGTCTTATTTCACAAAGAAAAATAGATTTAATGCGATCAATTAATGAAGATTTATAAAAAAATAAGAAGAGACATAAATTTTATAAATTATTCTATTCCTAGTAGAGCTTTTTTATATTTTTTATTAGAAATTATGCAAAATGTATAATTAAACAAATTCAAAATATCGGTGGCTCATTTTTCACGCTAATTAATGGTTTTAAAATATTTTTTTAACATTTATTAAAAAATCCTTTATAATGATTATGTACAGAAATTTGATCACAATCTGATCTTGCTTAAGAATAGTATGTACTAAAATAAGGCTTTATGCCGAATTTACCGCCCACTGGCGGTTTTTATTTTTCATTTATTGATTTTTATATTATTGATAATATAAATGCATAGATCAATTTATAAAATACAGTAAAGTTAAAGAAATATGATTAATATAGTTTTATACGAGCTTGAAATTAGTCTAAATACATTGAATATCATTAGAACATGTTATGAGACTAATAATAAATTACACATTATTAAGCCAATCACTTTGATTTGCATCCCGCATTGAATAAAAGGAAGTGGAGGTAACCATTTTTTAAGTGAAATACCTCATAAAATTCACAATAGTTATGATGATTATAAAAAGAAACATGGTAATAAAAATATTTTTTATATTACAAGATACGGGCCTAAAATTATGGTGACATTAAATTAAAAGAATAGTTAAATACACATGGTGATATTTGATTTATGTTTGTAACAGAAATTTTGGAAATATAAAAAAATAGAAATCCATAATTTGACAGATTTTGAGAAAAAAAGAAAAGGTATTTATATCGATATAACTAATGAAAAAATTAAAAATAAACCAAATCGCCATAAACACGATGTTAGCCGTTTTACAGTTTTTAAAATTAAAAAATCTATAAATTTTAGTGGGACATTTAATGCCTCGCACAAAAATAAAGGAAATAAATATAGACAATAGTTTGGTGCTGATCTAGTAGATTCTGAAATTGAAAAAATCAGAGATTTTAGTTCCTTTGTTTTTGATCAACCTACAGATAGAACTAGAAATGTTACTATGGCAGTTTATTATAGAACAAAAGGGTCAATAATGTCTTTTAAAACTCTTACAGACCCACTTTAAAAAGGGGTATGCAACAGAGCACTTACACAAATCAACTAGAAAAGAAGCTAAAAGAAACGCAAAAAATATTTTAAATAGCACGGTTTTAGAAACAATATTTTATTATGCAATAAATAGTAGATTAGAGAATCTTAAAACAATAGAAAAAAATGTAGTAATAAAAAATACCTGGAAAAATCTTTCTCCAGGTATGATCGTTGAAATCATTGCTGCGACAGACACAATGGGGTTGGGTGAAACTTTTCGTACTTACCACGCTATTGATCCTGCCACTGATAGGCTTTTAGCGGTCCATGTGTCTAAAGAAAAAACCGATATTGGTTATATGAATCTGCTCGAAAAACTTTTTAGAACACATGGAATTCCGCAGATTATAAAGACCGATAAGAGAACGACTTTTTGAAAAAAGAGTCTTCATACACACCTATTACTGAGTATTTGCGATCTTTAGGCATTGAAGTTCAATCTTTGTTTTGCAATTTAGGTCTTTTGTTGAAAGGCCTTTTAAAACTGCTCAATTAAGTTATCCCATATGCTTTAAAATAAAGAATATAAAACATTGAACAGAAATTAGTAAAATTTAAGACCATTTAATAGATTACTTTAATTCTATATCTCCAAAATTAAAAAGAAATAGCAATAAAAACTGTTTTAGAAAAATAACTGAAGGCGATCCTGGTTGGTATGTTGATTATCATTTTAAAAACAAAACTCATTCAGGCACAGACGAATATTATGCCCCAGTCGATACTAAGGGCAATAGAGTTAATTTTTCAAAGAAAATAAGAGTTTTATTTTGTATGAACTCAAGTGGTGAATATTGTTTTAAAACTCCAGAAAATCGTTACAAAGCAAGTAGTGATTTATCTAACTTTAACTCACAAGAAATTTTTTTAATAGACAAAAATCTTGACATTTGAGACGATTTGGCTTATAAATTGAGTTTGATAGTCGTAACGCATAAGTCAGTAGTTTCGACATTTACGGACAAGTTTAATTACTTGATTAGAAATTTAGAAAAATTTAAATTAAATACATCGGATTTAAAACAAGAAACGAGTCACTTAAAAACAATGTTTAAAAACCCAATTAAACGAGTGGGTAATGACCTATCTGAAAACTTTAAGTAGATTTTTAATTTTATTTTAATGTCCGCAAAGTGGGTTTGAAAAATTGGTTTGCCAACCAATCCAAATATAAATAAAGCTTAAAAAAATGGATTCTAATTTTTAAAATAAGACCCGTAAGGTTAATTTAAAGATATATTACTATTTAATTTTTATTTTCGAAATATATAGATTTACAAAAAAATAATAGCAAAGTATGACACTTTGTTAATTTTCCTAATTCCTGTTTTAAATTTTTTAGGTCTTAAAAAACATATTTGATATCTTAAGTTTAAGAAACATTTTTAAACTATAAAAATGTTGCAATTTGATTAAGAATTAACAAGCTAAATAGTTATATTAATTATTAGAAGCCCAATTTAATGGATTTTTTAAATAATATTTAAAATTGCAATGTAATTTTTTTGCTTAATATATAAGCAGAAAGAAGAATATGAAGAAAATAATCGATGTTACGGAAAGTGAATATTTATCACTTTTTTTAGGAAATTTAATTATTAAAAAAGAACAAGGTAAAATTACAATACCAACTAATGATATTGATAGTATTATTTTCGAAAATAATAAAACAACAATATCAATACCACTAATTAATAAATTTATAAACGTTAAATTGCAACAAAAATGAGCCACCTAACATATATAGTAAAATGTTATAGG